>JBAYGV010000067.1:0-5766 GCA_041666445.1 Candidatus Micrarchaeia archaeon
AATCCGGCAATCGTTCCATCTAAAAACGTAAGTATGCCTTTATCTACCGCCCCATCTGCCTTGGAGCTCATATCTACAGTCCCAGCTTCTACTGAAACGACCAAAGGAACATTTTCTTTTACAACAACCGCACCTACGCCATAGGAAACTACCGATGCTTTTGCACGCCCAAGGTCTGCTTGAGTATAGGTAGCACCTTTAGAGTTTGAACCATCTCCGATTGAAACTGCTGTTTCAGGAGTTATGAACAGGTCTATTTCAGATGCTGCACTTCCAACGCCAATCCTCCTAAGAATGCCAAGGCGTGAAACCTGCTCAAGCTTTTGCGCTTCTGGATCACCAATTCCTTCAGGTAAAAGACAGAGCTCGCCAGCCCTTAGCAACGCAAAGCCTGCAACTTGCAGTTCTGCCAATGCCCTTGGATTTATCAGGTGAGTTGGAGGGTAAGTGAATATCACTTCAGCGCCTTCTGGAACAGAAAGAGAAAGATTGTTTATGAGCTGGGCTGTCCTTGAAGGGGATAGCCATTGAAGTACTGAAAGCAGGATTGATTTTTGGCTTAATTGCTGCGGACCTTTTTCCAAATCTTCAAGAAGAACATGGGTTGTAGAGACGCCCGGCAAGATTGCAGCCAAGCGATCTGGTAAAGAAGGAGAAGTAAATGAAATAATAGTTGCGTTATCTGCATTGCCTGTCTTTGCCAATGCCATCAGCTCCCTGAAAAACCAAAGCTGTTCCAGCCTTAGCTCAAGAAGCTGGTTTACCCATTGCTCCCGGTCTGCGCGGGAGAGGCCAATCTTTGCAACGAGCGCCTGGTCATCCGTTCTTTGAGTGAGGCTTCGAGATATTCCAAGAATATTATCTAGGTCTGGAATCCGGAACCTTAATGTTCCAACATCACAAGTTTGCTCGATTGCTTCAGCAGGCTCAAGCCCACTCTTGAGCTTGTCAATTAAAATTTGGCGAAGGCGTTTGGAGATTTTCTCATTTACCAGAGCTGAAGCCATATTTAGTCTACTGGCACTAAGTTGCTGAAGAAACTGTTCTGAAGTCGATTTGTCAATCCATTCAATTTGCCAGGCATTCCATTTTTTTTTCGGAATTCTTGAATCTAAAACCCCCTGTGAAGGTAATCCATCAATGTAACGAAACCCAGATGCAGTCGGAAATAAGCCTGGATGAGCCAATATAACTGTTTGAGCACAAGATTTGAGTTTTTCTGATATTTTCATTTTTACTGTTTTGGAAACACCCGATTTACCGGTGCTAAACGACTGGAGAAATTGTATGGAAGTTGATTTGTCAATCCATTCCATTTGCCAGGCACCCCACTGATTTTTCGGAATTCTCGAACGTAGAGTATTTCGAGTGGGTAATCCGTCAATGGAACCAAACCCGTCTGCAGTCGGAAATAGGTTTGGATGAGCTAACATAACCGTTCGGACACAGGATTGAAGTTTTTCTAAGATTTTTATTTTTACCGGATCTGAAACTTTACTCATCGTATGATTACTAATTTGCCAAAGAAACTGCGCAGGAGTTGAATTGCCAATCCATTCCATTTGCCAAGCATCCCATTTATCCTGCGGGATTCTCAATGAAATAACATCGCGATCTGGCATATTTGGAATATCTGAAATAGATTTTGGAGTCGGAAATACCTCTGGATTACCCTTCAGCACGCCTTCTACCATTTCAATTAGCTGACTTTCAGTATATCCCATATACTACTACTTATGCCTAAAGGGGTTTATAAAGTTACTTATTGGGGAAATATGTGTATAAGATTAGCCAACCCAACTAGACTTCTTAATTAAGCTTCCAGCGACGCTTCGGTATCCAATTGGTCAATTTCCCTTCCTGTCAGCATTTTGTATGCCTGCAGATAGCGGGCAGTGGTGTTATCTATTACGTCCTTCGGGAGTTCGGGCGGGGGCGGGGATTTATTCCACTTAATTTTTTCTAAATAATCCCGAACATACTGCTTATCCAGGCTTTCCAGAATACCTTGGTCGTATTTCTCCTTCAGCCAGTACCTGCTGGAATCGGGAGTAAGAATTTCATCTATCAGGATTATGCTGCGAACACCCTCACTATTAGTATGATGACCAAATTCGAATTTAGTATCCGCCAGCACTAAACCGGATTTCTTGGCATGGGATTTCCCAAACTGATAAAGCGCGATTGATTTTTCCTTTATTGTGTTGAATGTATCTTCTCCAACGATTTTCTTTGCTTTTTCCTCGTCAACGTTTTCGTCGTGTCCTTTTTCCGCCTTTGTAGACGGGGTAAAAATCGGGTGCGGAAGCTCGTCGCCATTCTTCAATCCTTTTGGAAGCTCAATTCCGCAAACCTTCCCTGTTTTTTCGTATTCCTTCAATGCGCTTCCGGTAAGATAGCCCCTAACAACGCATTCCAGTTTTATCGGTTCTGTCTTGAGCACAATCATGCTTCTTCTTTCAAGATATTTCGGAAGCGTTGCCGGAATTGCAGTAGTGATAAAATGATTCCTGATTATTTCTCCAGTGCGCAAAAACCAGAATACTGATAGGCTGTTCAAGACAGTGCCTTTGAATGGGATTCCTTCATTGAATACGACGTCGAATGCGCTCAGTCTGTCAGTCGCAATCATAAGAAGATTAGTGTCAATCTCGTAGGTCTCCCTGACTTTTCCCTTATTGAAAGTTTTTAACGGAAGTTTAGTTTCGGTTATAGTTTCCATGGAAATCATTTTTTCAGTTCATCCATAAGCTCAAGCACTTCGCTAAGCATCTTCATATCCAATACTGGCTTTGTGAATTCCTCCCGGTCTTCCGCAATCCTTGGGCATGCGGTTGTGACATAACAATCAAACACCAAAAAATTATTTAAAGCAAGCGGTTCGATTTCGTTCGCAACAAGCAATGCGACGGTCTTTTTTCTCTTTTCCAATTCTTTCTTTGCCCATTTGGCAGCTTCTGGATTGGATTGACCCGGCTTTGTGCTTACGATTATCCCGAATGTTTTGCATTCCAACGCCTTGAGAATAGCACCACGCCTCCTTTTCCGAACCATTTCTATCTCTCCGTTGATGTTCTTGAGCTGTTTGCTTTTTGGATGGAAAACGAAAACGGGCTTGTTTGAGTCTATTGCCAGATAATGGAATTGGCCATCTCCAATGAATAGGATTATTTCACATTCTTTTTCGAACTGAGTTACCGCGAACGCATCGCAGCCAAGGATTTGCCCATCTTCGATTGCCATCGTCCCGCGGCCCACAAAAACAATCTTTCCGTTGGACTCGAAAAACTTTTTTATTTCTTTTATTTTATGCGAGTATTGAATTGTAGTCCCGATTGCAATTTTTTTGTATGGCTCGAGCGTTTGCAGGATTGATTCGAGCGAGCGGATGTCAAATTCCAATTCGTACGGGACGTACTCGACCGGAATTGAAAGTTTTTTCTTTACGAACCGGGCGTGGCCAAAATGGATAATCTTCTTCGCACCAACGGCTTTTGCTTCCTCTAGCGCGATATCGCAACCACCATAACATGGCGATGCTGAGAAGAAGACTTCGTCTCCCTGTTTAGTGTATTTCTTGGCAAACTCGAAGGCGTGTTGTTTTAGCCCTTCCGGAAATTGGAGAAGTATTTTCATGGTAGAACACCTGCACAACAGCGACAATTTCTGGAGATTTGAACGATTCGTCGTTCAAAAAGATCCGGAAATTGCATGAGGATTTTCATAGTAACATCTCAATAACGCAGGCAATTTCTGGAGATTTGGTCATCAGACCAAACAGATCGGGGAACTGGAGTAAAATTTTCATTAGCTATCATCCTTAGAGTAAATATTAAAAAGGAGCAATTAAATTCCCTCGCTTGACTGCATCAACCAGAGCAACAAAATTAGTTTCAAAAGTTCTTGTAAAATCAACATCGATATCAGGAGTTATTATGAAATATGCTTTTCCAAATGCAGTCCCGAAAGCCCATTTTTTCTGCTCCGTTCCGGGTTCAAATCTAGTAAGATGCCAGTCCCCATCATTGAAGCCTATGAAATTGCCCCCATATACCCAAATCTGGTCGGTGGCAAAGTCATAATGGACTCCCATTTCTGATTTGTAAATATCGTTAAGCAGTGGGTGGCCAGTTATCCTTTTCATTTCTGGTTCGTTTCCATCTAGGGTTAGCGTGAATAATCCCTTGCTCGTGTAAAGTAAAAAATTATTCTGGCTAACATTAAGAATCTTGAATATTTCTTCTTTTCCGGAGAGAACGGTTCTGGTGCTTGAATCAAGAGAATTAAATAGCCACAATTCCGATGCGTTACTCATTACGCCGCCAGGATCATTAAGATTAGTGGTTCCAAGCAATACCTTAGTTGCGTCAATAAATCCGAGCGCCCGAAAGCCATCGTCTTTATACGGCCCGAGCAATAGATGGGGAGCTGGATCAAACCTATAAAAAATTCCCGCATCGGACGGAACGGAAGCAACCCAAGCCTTGCCGAGCGAATCAAAACCAAGAATCTTTCCAATACTATTTTCTCCACGCATCCCATATTGCAAAAGTCCTTGGTAGAATATGCTGGCATTGGCAAGCTCGGGCAACCGCCCTAAAATATCAAGAAAAATCTGGCTATTCCATTGGATTCCATGTACTTCGGGCTGCTGTCGTGGCTCATCAGCTAGCATTATTGGCTCGTTTTCCGGAAGATAGGAAAACATCCGAACTCTGGCACCCATGATTTCAATTGCTGCACGAACTTCCGCTTCGGATGGAGAAGGTCCGGGACCCAGACGATTTGGGCGCTTTCCGATTCGTACTGCCATAGCGTCCCATTTCTCTTCTCTGCTAAGAGCATGCCATTCTTCCTTATACCTAAAGGTGGATGCAATGACATTTGAATTTGAAGCCATGAAAAGGTAAACCCGCTCGCCCTTGAATAGCTCGCGGAACTTCAAAGAACTCATGTGGACAAATGTGGATAGATTGTTTTATAAAGTGCACTTTTAGAGAGTAGAAAAAATATATACCTACAGTTTTAAAAAACCAAATTGCCATAAAAAAATACATGACATTCGCTGATTTTAAGGAAAGAACGGCATTGAGAGCAAGGAATTTTGCAATGGATGCCAAATTTTTATTACCAGTACTTTATGAGAAAAGCTGTTTAGTTGCAAGGAAAGGAATTGGAAGGGTGCAAATGGCCTTTCCAGAATATGAACCTGTCCTAGACATGATTTTTCCGGTTGGCAACAGCTTGACTCGCATGGAAAGAGGAAAAGACCGGATTGGAGTGGCGATAGCGAGCAGCATAACAACTGCTGCGCTAACCGGAGCATACGCTATAATGGAAGGATCTAACTTGACTTATGGACTTATGGCAAGCGGGGCGATTGGTGCTACGATAGGTGGAGGATTTGCATCCACCGAATTGACTGAAAACAGGTTTTCACGCTCAGCTTATGACAGGTCAAATGCATTTGGAAAGACAATCCGCATACTCTATCTTCTTGGCAGTGTATTTACGGTGCCAGTGACGAATTTTATACTTGGAACAATAGACTTGACAAGGGCAGCAATGGGAAATAACGAAATAAAGAAGAGGGAGCAGCCAAAGTCGGATGAAGCGCACATGGCACAGGTTATGGAACGCATTAGGCGAATGCAACCGCAGCAATCATTGGATTTGTTAGATATAGTAATAACTATACCGGAAATACAAAAATGAAAAATAGAAATAAAAAGAATAACGAAAATAAGAAAAGAATAAATTAAAAAA
>JBAYGV010000068.1:0-5737 GCA_041666445.1 Candidatus Micrarchaeia archaeon
TGAATTAACGCAATGCCGTATGTTTTTTTTCGTAATCCGTTCTCCGGTGAAAACATGTCCCAGGTGCCCGCCACAGTTTGCGCATTGGATCTCTGTTCTGTTTCCATCCTGGTCAGGAAGTCTTTTTATTGCTCCTGCTATTTCATCATCAAAGCTTGGCCATCCGCAATCCGATTCGAATTTACTAGACGACCAATAAAGCGGTGCATCGCATCTTCTGCAGACATAAAGTCCATCCTCAAAATTCGCTACGTATCCGCCAGTAAATGGAGGTTCCGTTCCTTTTCGCGAGATTATTCTTTCCTCTTCGGAAGTGAGCTTGTTTAACTTCATAAAAATATCTGGTGCTGTTGGGATTAATTATTCTTTCGGTTTGCTCAAGAATTCGTTTTATGGGTAATATAAACGCTAGGGGGCTGATTGGTTCTGTGGAACCAAAACCCCCCAAGCGTTGCGACGCTAGGGGAGGGATTTGAACCCACGGACGCTTTCGCGCAACAGGTTTCCATCGCATTACGGGACTCAAAACTCGAGACCCGAGACGCATAGCAACCTGCCGCCCTACCGGACTAGGCGACCCCAGCGAGTGAACATTAGTGAGCGAGCTGTGGGATTATTAGCGACGCAATTTTTCCATACGGAAAAATGCGCCCCATTCGCGAACACGCGAATTGGGTCACGCCAATCAAGCCCCAGCGCACATTTATTTGCCGAAGTATCATTCGCCAGCAGGCGAATCCAACCCCAGCGGGTAGCGAATATGCTGCGGGACCATTTGCAACAGCAAATTGGGCCCCAGCGAACGAAATCGGAATTAGTAGGTTCCGAACGCTACGATTAGTATTTTTCTTCAGTTATTATTTTAAGCTACTACTTCTCCCCAGCCTGCCAGCCTCCATCGTTGCCCCATTCTCCTGCTCAATGCTACCTTCGTCTTTGCTTCGATGAGGCATATTTTTTTCATCTTGACCGTGGCAATGCCTTTTGCAAGGTTCATTATTACGCCAACATTTGTTGCAGTGTGGGCATTTACGACTACTGGTTCGCCCATCTTAAGCGGTGGATTCTCCATATCCTTCCTTTCAAGGAGTTCATATTTGATTTTCACAGTATCAGAAACTTCTGGCAAATCTCCGACTTTTCCAATTACCGAGCCAATTAATGCGTCGGATTTTGTAACTGCCGGGTCGAGTTCTGTTCCAACTGCCACCAAACCCCCTGCCGTCGCTTCAGTCAAATCATCATTTTCTTCCCTAAGGCTTGTTACCTTGAATTTAAGGGAATTGGTTTTGCTTCCTTCCTTTCGGGTTATTCCTGGTTTTAATTCAACCATATCCCCTACTTTCAATGAGCCGCTTACTATTGAGCCGCCAAGGACTCCGCCTTTCAGCTTTTTCAAGTCCGTTCCTGGCCTGTTTACGTCAAATGAACGCGAGATATACATCCTTAATTTTGCATTCTTGTCCCTTGCTGGAGTTGGTATCACTTTTTCTATATAGCCAACCAGTTTTTCGATGTTTACATTATGGTTTGCGGAAATCGGGACTATCGGGGCGTTTTCTGCAACCGAACCCTTTACGAATTCCTTTATTTGCCTGTAATTTTCAATTGCCTTGTCTTTGTCTACCAAGTCGACCTTTGTCTGTACTATTATTATATTCTTTATCCCCATTGCGTTTAGCACCATTAAATGCTCTGCTGTTTGTGGTTGCGGACATGGCTCGTTTGCTGCAATTAGGAACAATGCCCCATCGATTAAAGTGGATGCAGAAATAGCCGTAGTCATTAATGTTTCATGCCCCGGTGCGTCTAGAAAAGATATTCGTCTTACCACCTTTCCGGTTGAACCGCAGGTTTTGCATTTTTCATCAAAAGAATAGGTTTTGCATTTTTCACAATAGCGGGTAGTTGCATCTGCATATCCCATTCTTATGGATATCCCCCTTTTCAGCTCTTCGCTGTGGGTGGCGGTCCACTTGCCGCTAAGGGATTTAGTAAGTGTAGTTTTTCCATGGTCTACATGCCCGAGAAGGCCTATATTTATTTCAGCTTGCAATTAAACTACCTTATTTCTTGGCTTCTCCTGCTTTTTTAGGGAAAATCTGCTCCAATGGAGTTGCACCTGCCTGGGTAACTTTTACGTTCAGCTGTGCAGTGTCGTCCGCAACCGAGTTGCCGCGCACCATCTTCTTTCTTCGTTCGCCTTTTCTTTCAGTCCTGAATCCAAGGCCCTTTGTGAGAAGCGCGCTTATTTTCCTGCTGCCGCTAATGTCATTCCTCATCGGGAACCCGCTTGAATCGCTGCCGCCGGTTATCTGGAACACATATCCTGCTGCCCCAAACATTCCGCCATCGAACGTCTCGCCTATCTTCTTGCCCATAACAGCAACTTCCTTGCCTTTTTCCAAGTCCGCCTGGTAGGTTTTTCCTGCCTTCGGGTCAGATACTACTAACTTCATAAAATATACCTCTTTATAAGAATAAATCGCAGATTGAATGTGTGAGGATTGTTTTATAAATATTAGGCTCGGCAGAAAAAATAGCTTAGAATGACAAAAGGAAATAAAAAATAAAGAAAAATAAAATAGAGAAGAGAAAATTTACCTCTTCTTGAAGTTTTTCAACTTGGCCTTGTAGACATATCCGTCCTTGCCAACATAGTACATATATCCATCTTCCTTGGATATCTTTTCAGAGCCGATCTTTTTCTTTCGTCCGCCCTTGTTGTGCTTCATTGGCGCTGCCCAAACATAACCATCCTTCCCTACGAAGTAAAGGTATCCATCTTCCCTAGATATTTTTTCACTTCCAACTTTTTGTCCCATTATTTCACCTCAAAAAAGCGCTACGCGTTTGCGTAACCTCCCGCGCACCCGATTCGCGAACAAATTTTCATCTCGTTGTTCCCGCTGCGCGTTGTTATATTTATGAGATGATTTATAAATCTATCGTGTTTTTACTTCGTACGTTCGACGAAAGAAATAGCTATTTAAATCTATATTGGAATATCAGAAGGGCGGGGCGTCAATTACGAGGTAAATTCATTTGCTCCGGGTATTTTTATGCTCCATGCATTTTTACGTGAAAAACCTGCGAGAGTGATTACGACTCTCAGAAATACTGAAGTGCAGTGGCACCTTTCTAAAATAGCAAGGGAAACCGGCACGACCTATGTATATATTACTAAGTTCATTTCTGACCTTTCAAGGCGTGGCCTGGTCACAATAGCCAGCAAAGGCAAGCTTCGCATTGCAAAACTTACTGATAGGGGCATGGAAATCGCTAACATGATAGAAGAATTAAGAAAAAAACTAGAGTAGACCGCCTATTATTGCTAAACTACCCGTATCTCTCCTTTTTTGTCCGACTGGCTCATTACTTTCTCATAATCCAAGTAGTGCGCGTAGGCAATGACCTTAAATGGGTAATTTCCAGGTTTTGTCTGGTTTGTCGAATAAATAGGAACTACTACTTCCATGCTGCTTCCAGGCTGCACCTTCCCAAGCTTCTTTTCAGTATGCTTGTTTATCGCTGCCGGCTCAAAACCGAGCAATGCCGCCCTGGATAATAGGACATCGACGGATGCCATCTGCTCCTCGTTGCTGACATTCGTCAGTCTGATTATCATGTTTATCTTCCCTTCCTGCATTGCAGTCAGCCTGACTGGGGAAAATGTCACTGAGAATGCGAACGCGGTTCCGCTCGCCTTGGGCGCTTCCTGCGCCGGAGAGTCCTTTCCACCAAGCAAAGAGTCTAAGAATCCCATAAAACCACTGAAAATTCAATAGTAAATTAGTAAATAGGTGAATTGGTTTTAAAAAACTCCCTAAATTGCCGTCTAAACCACATTGTTTAACGGCTTGAAACAACTTTTCAAAAACCAGCAATGTTTAAATACCTAGCAGTTCATATAGAATACCTTACGCTCTTTCTATAATGGGAGGATAACTGGTCGCCTTGCCAGCGCAGAAATGCGCTGGCCTAGTTTTTACAACCTCCAGCAGAAGCGTTATGCATTTCACCGAGCCAGTTTAATCTATTTTTACTAATCTGAACATTTCAGTTAGCAAGTCGTTAATTAGTGTTCTCATTGCTTTGACCTGTGCCAGATGCGCAGCATGCCTTTTCTTCCCTTCTCCATCCATTCTCCGGATAATTCTTGAAGCGTTATTCAAGCACCTTGCTGCATCATAAAGTGAAGTATATCCTACATTGTCTGACCTTACTTCATATTTCTCTCCGCTTTCCCTGTTTGCATCTATATGTTTTGAGGCAGCATGTATCCAAGACGATATTTTATTATCTATCGATGTTATTCCCTTTGCAATATCTTCTGCAACCCTTGCTTCTTCTTTTAATCCAGACCTTCGTTCTTTAATACTCCTGAAACCATGTTCAAAATGGCATGCTTCAGCAACCAATACGGAATATGGAACTCCTGGTTTTTGGCCATCTTGCACTTTCAAATATCTTTTTGCAATGACAGTCATGTTTTCACCATAATCTGTGTAATTTTATCTAACTATATGCAGAACCATTTTTAAATCCATGCCGAGAACTATTACTGTTGATTCATTATGATTGAAATCGATGGCTCTCACGGAGAAGGAGGCGGGCAAATTATCCGGACATCAATGACTCTTTCCGCCATAACCAAAAAACCGGTCCGCATATCAAATATCCGCGCAAACCGCCCGAATCCCGGGCTTCAGATGCAGCATTTGACTGCGGTAAAAGCAGTCCGGAATATTTGCCGCGGGACACTTGAAGGCGCAGAACTCGGAAGCACTTCGCTGACGTTCGTTCCGGGCGATATAATTGGAGGAAATTATGATTTTAACATACTGACTGCGGGTTCGACCTCACTTGTAGCCCAAACAATTATTCCAATTGCGTTATGCGCGGAAAAGCCATCGGTGTTCCGCATAATTGGCGGCACCCACGTAATGAAATCCCCGAGCTATGATTATCTGGAAAAGATTTTTGTTCCTGCAATTCGGCTATTCGGGGCTAACGTTACCTGCGAGCTTCTGAAAAGCGGCTATTATCCAAGAGGTGGGGGTGAAATTGAAATAAAAGTCCATCCGTCCAAGCTGGCGGCCCCGAAATCGTTCGAATCCGAAAAAGACGTTTCCGTTTTCATTCGGTTATCTAACCTTCCG
This sequence comes from Candidatus Micrarchaeia archaeon, assembly GCA_041666445.1. Lineage (GTDB taxonomy): Archaea > Micrarchaeota > Micrarchaeia > Anstonellales > Bilamarchaeaceae > JBAYGV01. The sequence continues at coordinate 5,163 of JBAYGV010000068.1, forward strand.
CTTTCAATCGGAATCAGGGAAAAGAAGATATTTGTCCAGAACGACATTGAAACCGTAAAAATCCGGGAGGAACAGGCGGTTGACCCGGGAAATGCATTAATTGCATGGGCAGGATTGCGCGGAGCGTATTCTTTGGGGGAAAAATCCAAGCGTGCGGAAGTGGTAGCGCAGGAGGCCTATGATGAAATAATCGCGGCTCTGGATTACGATATTGACAAGCACCTGGCAGACCAGCTTTTGGTTTACGCAGCGCTTTCTGAAGGAAAAACCAGCTTTACCTGCCCGGAGATTACTGACCATCTAAAGACCAATGCGGAAATACTTTCTAAATTCGTTGAAAGAAAGATTAGGCTGGACGAGAAAAATAAGACAGTAATAATAGATTGAATTTAGGTTGGCGTCTTTTTCAAGCTGCCTTTGTTTCGCTCTGTACGTTCAAAAGCACTGCGTTCTTGGAAATTTTTACCACATAGGAGTATTCTGCAAGCGGAGAGTCCCAAATTACTTTCCATTCGTTCTCGGTTTCGCTTACGACTGGGTATACTCCGTTCGTATTGGAAATGTATTGTGCAACA
>JBAYGV010000069.1:0-5726 GCA_041666445.1 Candidatus Micrarchaeia archaeon
ATCTGCCAATTCGCTCAAATCAAAGTCCGACCAGATATCCGGCGCAGTTGCTTCTGAACTTGGCAAACTTAGCAGTTTTACAAAATCAGTGGATTTTGCAAGGAATTCGCTTGCACGGCTTCCGCCCCAGGATTCAATAATGTCCAAGCTGGACGAGATTTTGAAGAATGAGGCATCGTTGGAAGTAAAGATTGCTGCGCTTGAAAAAGGTGCTTCATCGTCAACAGTTCCGCAAATTTCAATCGAGGAGCTGACAAAATTAAAGGCAGAACTCGACGAACGCAGGAAACTGCTTTCACAGGAAGTTGGCGACCTGTTTGCATCTGTTGAAGAGGAAAGTTCAACCTATTCCACATTCCAGAAAATAAAGGAAAAGGTACGTGCTTCCATAGAAGAATACAATGCGTCCATAAAGAAAATGGAAACCGAATTGAAGGAAGTAGGTTCTGAAGTAAAATTGGTGAGCTCCGAGCTTGACGAAGGCCTGAAGAAAATGCGCGGCAAGATTGATGAAAAAGAATTGAGCGCAATAGTTACCGCAGCCGCAGAAGTTGAGGGCAAGCGGAAGCTTCTCGATGATATTGCAGAATCCCTTGAAGCATTGACGGCAGCTTCGGAATCCATAAACCGCAAGCTTAATTTATTGTCAAAGGAAGCGCAATTGCTTTCCCTGAAAAGCCAGGGCGTATCTGCGCAATCGTCCGGGATAACGAGGCCCAAATCCGCGCAGGCTGCCTCTTCTGGGGAAGAAGCAACCGAACCGGAAGTAAAACAGCAGCTGTCATTGACGAAAAACGAGGTTGTTGAGTTCGACAAGAAGCGCGAAGAGCTCAGGAATCTCATTAAAAAATTATGGGAACAAAGTTAATGATATATAATCAAATATCTGTTTGATTTGCCAAATGGCATTTGAATAAAATATTGAAAAATATCTAAAAACGGTGTATTGCATGGGAGACGATGAAAAAATTCACGAGGACGATATTGAACTTGCGGAAAGCATAAAGGAAAGCGTTTCAGAGCAGGACTCCGGCAAGGATTCGGAATTCAGTTCAAAGAGCGATTTGGATTCGGCGGCAAAGAGCGCAGGGCCGGACGAATCAAAAATTCCGATTGAGGAAATTCCGGATACTGAAAAGAAGCACAAGAAAGCGACCATAATTTCGTCCTATTCCTTTTCGAGCGAAGGGATACCAATTGAAGTAAAAATATTGAAAACCGGGGATTTTGTCCCGAAATATGAAATTTCCAAGTTGGGCATAGATAAATGGACCGAACTTATTTTACAGACAAAACTGCGAGGCGAGCTCGTTTCTGAAGTCAAGCTGGACATAAGCGAAATTCTCGACCCAAGAAAATTTGAAGAGGTAAAAGCAAAATTCCTGGAGGCAGCAACACGAATCATAGAACGCGAATTCCAGCAGCAGCCGCTTTCAGAGGAAAAGAAAAGGGTGCTTGCAGTCTATCTGCTTCAGAATACCCTTGGGCTTGGCGAGCTTGAAAATTTGCTCTATGACGAACAGCTCGAAGAAGTCGTAATAAACAATTCCAACGAGCCCGTATGGGTTTACCATAAGAAATACGGATGGTGCAAGACCAACCTGCGCGTGAAGAACGAGGAGTTGATTTACGATTATGCGGCAATGATTGCAAGGAAAATCGGCAGGCAGATTAACGTCCTTAACCCAATGCTTGACGCGCACCTTTCCAACGGCGACCGTGTCAATGCGACCATGTTCCCGATTTCAAACTACGGAAACACGATAACCATAAGGAAATTCTCAAAGAACCCATGGACGATAACCAATTTCATAAAATCAAAGACCGTTTCGCCCGAGGTTGCAGGGCTTATCTGGCTTTGCATGCAGAACGAGCTTTCGTTAATTGTTGCGGGCGGAACTGGAAGCGGAAAGACTTCTTTCCTGAACGCAATGGCTGGCCTTATACCAGCAAACCAGAGAATAATCAGCATAGAAGATACGCGAGAGCTTACCTTGCCATCGTTCCTTCACTGGGTTCCGATGATTACAAGGGAGCCAAATCCGGAAGGCAAGGGCGAAGTTACCATGCTTGATTTGATGGTCAATGCGCTTAGGCAGAGGCCCGATAGGATAATCGTTGGGGAAATAAGGCGCCAGCGCGAGGCAGAAGTCTTGTTCGAAGCAATGCACACCGGGCACAGCGTCTATTCCACATTGCACGCCGATGATTCTGAGCAGACACTTTCAAGGCTTACAAACCCGCCGATAAATGTTCCCAAGGAAATGTTTGATGCGCTTGCTGGCATTGTCGTCCAGTTCAGGCACAGGAGATTCAACATAAGAAGGACCCTGGAGTTTTCCGAAGTCGGCAAGAAGGGCGGGATAAACACGCTCTACCGATGGGACATGAAAAATGACAAGGTAAAAGCCGTCGGGAAAATAAACCGGCTTGCAGACCTGCTTTCCCTTTACGCTGGCATGGATGAAAAGGAAATAAACCAGGACGTTGAGGAGAAGGTTGATGTGCTCAACTGGATGGTAAAGATGGGGTATGAGTCGGTTGACCAGGTTGGGGAAATAGTTTCCAGCTATTATGTCGATCCGGATTCCATCCTTTCCACGGTTAAAAAAGGCGCAAAATGGGATTTCTAAATGAATCCCGATTAGGTTTCCGTGTGTAGTGTTTGCTATGGCTGATGAAAAGCAGGATTTCGAAAGCGCGGTTGACGATGCGCTTGCTGTCGAGAAGGATGCACTTAGCCATACCGAATATTCTGGTTCTTTGGAAATAAGGCGGGTTGTGGATTTTTCCCCTGAAAAATATGCGGACATGACCTTTGACGACTTTTTAATGCAGTACAACCGGTTTGAAAAAGTCAGGAAAGCTTCGCAATTTGATTATCTTTCTGGCAAGAGCACTGCAACACTGCCGCAAAAGGCAAAGAGCCAGGAGCTCGAAGCCAAGGTAAAGGAAATAAGCGAGGCGTCATTGCACAAGGCAGACGAAATGAGCAAGGCGTTTGAAAGTACGCCCGAAATAAAGTCCCCGGAAAAGGCAGTGCCTACCTTTGAATTTGAAAAGGGCTGGGAAGTCACTACGACTCCTGCAAAGGAAATTGAAAAGCCTGAACCCAAGCCGTTGGATTTTGATGTTGAAGAGCCATCCGTTCCGGTTTCCGGGCCGGAGAAAAAGCCGGAAACTAAAAAATCAGCAATTGAATTTGAAGATTTCAGCACCGAATCGTTGAGGATGGAAGGCGAGGAAGAAAAAGCCCCGGAAACTGGCCCCGCGATTGAGGCTAAAAAGCCGCAGCAGCCAGAAATTCGTGCTCCAGTTGTTCCGTCCGCTCCACAAATCAAAGAAGAGGAAAATCTCAGCCCTCTGGAAAGGGCTGCTCTCAGATTCCCGGAACAAAAGCAGCAGGAAGCCCTAAGGCCGGAAATTCCGCAAGTCCTTTCAATGGAAACGCATGCGTTCCAGCCTTCCGAGCCTGGTGAGTCCGTCTTCGACAAGGTCCAAAAAACTTTTGATTCGGAATGGGAAGGCGAGCGCGATGATATAAAAATAAAAAGGAAAATGCTCGAGCTTACAAAAGAGTTATTCCGTGAAAAATTATCCTCAAGGCGCGAAGAAATAAAGCGCCAGATTGTTGTTTTGAAAAATTTAATGGCGCAGCCGGAAGACAAAAAAGAGAAGAAGGGCACAAAGGCGGAAGCAAAGGCAGAAGGCGCTTATGCGTCCAGCCTGTTCACCACCCTTTCCAATGCGCTTTCCACTGAATTTACCAGCTCGCTGAATTCGCTGAGCAACGACGCGGAAAACTACATCTCTGATGCGACTACAAAGTTCAAGCGGTCTATGTCCGAGCTTTCTGACGACAACCCTGCAAGGAAAGAGGCATTTGACCGGTTTGTCTTTGAGCTTACTGCCATAAACGAGAAATTTTCAGCCCAGTCAGATGAATTTTGGAAATCAATAACTTCAAAGCACATTGCAGCAATCGAGCAGTTTGAAGCTTCTATAAAAGAAGGGGATGCGGTTTCAAAGAAAAAATCCCAGGAGAAAAAAGACGAGCTGCCTTCTGCATACCAGCATGAAATCGCGCTATTCAAGTCCAACCTTGCAAGCAAGATAAATTCAATGATGGATTCCTCATCCTATTCCATTCTTGGCTCCGGCCAGTCCCCGACATTGACGTCCCAAACGCCGGCGCAATCCCAATCCCCGCAAACAAAAAAACCATCGCTCAAAAAATCAAGTGCAGTTTCTTCGGATTCCTATCCTGGGATAGTTTCGGAAATAAACCAAACTGACGAGGGTTCGTTAATGTATTATCTGCATTCCAGAGACCCTGGAAAATACCGTGAATTCGAACGTGGCCACATCTCCCGCCGCGAGGCGCTCATGTCCGCCAGGATAAAAATGGCACAAGAACGGGAGTTGCCCCCAAAACTGATAGACGACAACTGGGGTGTTATTTAAATCAATCCTATTAATAAATTATAAGAGAATAAACAAGAAAATTATAAAGGAAACAAAAATAAAATAAATTGCTTGGTGTTCCTATGAAAACTGAAAAAAAAGTTCCATCGTCGGCTTCGTCTTCCGGGTCTTCAACCCCGCAGCCTGGGCCAAGGCATGCACACCGCAAGAATGCGTTCACTCCGTTGGCAGAAATGTTTGCGCCCTATACGGTTGACCTTAGGAAAAAGCTCGTGCTCGCGGACATGAAGGATTCGCAGATTGATTACCTTGAGAAAACAGTGGCGTCTACAATTTATGTCTCGCTTGTGCTTTTTGTGCTTACCGCCATTTTCCTTGACCAGATGAAAATTTCATTATGGTATTCGCTTATTTTCCTGGTGGCATACCCAATCTTTTTCTTCAAGTATTTCCTGCTTTATCCTGATGTTGCGGTAATCGGCAGGAAGAAGAATATCGATTATGAAATTGTTTTTGCCGGAAGGCATCTTGTAATTGCGTTAAGGTCTGGCATGCCCCTGTTTGATTCAATGAGGGGCGTTACGGTCGGCTATGGCGCAGTAAGCATGGAATTCAACAGGATTGTTGAAAAGATAACGCTTGGAACTCCAATGTCCCAGGCCATAAGGGAAGTCGCCCAGAATAACCCGTCCAAGAACTTTGTAAGGATTGTAATGCAAATTACCAATTCGCTCTCATCCGGAGCAAATATCGCAGATTCACTTGATGCGGTCCTTGACCAAATCGCCAAGGAACAGGTAATCGAACTCAAGGAATACGGGCAAAAATTAACTCCCATGGTAATGTTCTACATGATATTTGGAATAATTCTGCCTTCGCTGGGCATATCATTCATGATAATTCTGTTCTCGCTCATAAGCAGCGGCAAGTTCGGGCTCAACTCGTCCATACTGTTCTTCGCATTCCTATTCATTGCGATTGTGCAGTTCCTTTTCCTTGCGATGGTTGAAAGCTCGCGTCCGAGGTACGTTCTCTAGGTGGTTATGATGGTAGTACATTCGTTCTTTGAATCGTTCGGAAGGCTTTTCTCAAGGAAGCAGATAAGGGACATCGGCCACCACCTGAGTTCGGCAGGTCTTAACATTTCCGCTGAAGCGTTCGCAGGTTATTTCTTCATAAACGTGATTCTGTTTACATTGATTTTGTTTTCAGTCCTTGCGTTTGTGCCGTCAATAAACAATGCGCTTTCCGGGTTAGTAACCGCGGTATTCCCCGGAATTTACAACTGGGTAATAGTGGTA
>JBAYGV010000070.1:0-5714 GCA_041666445.1 Candidatus Micrarchaeia archaeon
TCCATTTCGTCCATAGAAATCGTGCGTTCGGAATCGAACTTTTGCTTTAGGTAATTCTGCGCGGGGTGTGCCCAAACTTCCTTTCCGCTTAATGCGGATTTTACTGGAAATGGAAGTGGAACCCGCTTTCCTAACCAAGAGCCGTAATCGTCAATAGAACCCGGAAGCTCGGAACCAAAAATAATCTTGCATGCTTGCTTGAACTCGGTTTCGATTGGAGTATTTACACCACTGATGGAATTATCTTTCATGCTCTCGCCCCGTTCCCGAACAGATTGATTATCGAATAGTCCAGCCGCTTGTTTTTCTTTAGTTCATCCGCCATTTCCGAAAGCAGCTTCTTTCTCAGTTCCGAATACTGCTCCCGCTCCAGCGGAATGTTTCCGATTACGTTGGATTTGTTCCGGAGATTAAAGCTGAACATGCAGTTATTGCACCCCATAAGGTTGTAGCAGAAATATAGGTCAGCGGAATTCGCAGCATCCGAGCATTCAAAACAGCGCTTTAGGTAAGTAGCATTGAAACAGCGCATTACATAGGAAGAATTCCCTGTTGACGTTGAAGCAAACGCATATTCCGTATTCCTTTTCAAGTAGCAATAGGCAATGAACTTGCTTTTGATTACGATTGATGAATTAAGAACGTAAGAACTGTCGCTTACATGGTCGGAGTTCTCGACAGATTCGGATATGCCAAGGGTTTTGTTTCCGCTGTAGATTAATTGCTCTCGAACCGCTCCGAACAAGGAATCAATATCCTTAATCTCGTCCACCTTCAGTTTCGGAGTCGGAAGCTTTTCGTGCTCGTGCACATAATCAAAGAATTTCGAGTTTTCGGAATAATGGTCGTAGGTTATCCACAAATCCTTGCCAGAGAACGCGGACTTTACTTTCTTTCCGATTACGGGCTCTTGCAAGTATGCCTCGAATTCTTTCATCTCGCCGATTTCCTGGCCGAAAAGAAGCTTGGAGGTTGTTTTGAAAGCGGAAGACAAGTCCATTATACTGCCCCGTTCCTTCCAGCAACGATTAATCTTGCTTCTTCCGCGATAACCCTAAGCCGAACATCTAGGCTCGGATTTGCCAACAGAAGAGACAGTTCTCGAATAACGCCTTGTCCCGCAGTAGTAGAATATACCAGATCGCCAAAAGGCCCGCCATGCTCGCGAATAAGCGTGCTTTCGACAGCCAGAATAATTGCGGCGGCTCTATCTTCGTACCTTTGCTCCGGTTTCCCTATCCTTGCAATTTGAGCCGCCAGATAATGTGGATTATTTTCAAGCTCCCAGCCGAAACTTCTATTTTTCCTCACGTAGTTTAGCATCCTCCGCACTAGCTTCTCGTCCTGAAGCGGAACCCTGCCAAATCGAAACGCACAACCGCCACCCCCAACTTCAACTTTTTCAACATTTCTCATCCTGAACATGAATAACACCCAACAAATAGGTTACTTCTTCTTGAAATATTAATATTTCAACTAAATTTTTACTAAAAGGTAAAGCTTTTTATTAATTTAGCTAAATAATAGCAATATGGCTTTGGAAGATTTGGATTTAGTAGACCGAAAAATACTCGCAGAACTTGACAGGAACGCAAGAATCAGCTATAGCGAGCTTGGAAAACGGACACGGATAGCAAAAGAAACGGTAAAATACCGGATTACCCAACTGGAGAAAAAAGGGATAATTGATGGATATTATACTGTAATAAACAACGCAAAAACCGGATATTTATATTATCGGCTGTATTTGAGGCTTCAAAATTCATCTCCAGCAATAGAACAAGAAATAGAGGAATATTTCAAAAAATCAAAATACATCTCGGTTTTGTTTACCGTAGACGGGCCCTACACCATCGTTCTTGGGATTTGGGTAAAAAATATTTGGGAATATGAAAGATTTTGGCTCGAAACAATGAAAACATACGGGGAATATATCGGAAACTACCAGCTATCGGTAATGTCTAATTATGTTGAATTTTCAAAAAGTTATATATGCCCGGAAAAAGATTATGAAAAAATAGGATTTTCAGTTATGGAAGAGTCTGCTCCGCAAAAATTGAACGAAAACGAAACCGCCGTTCTTAGGTTTATTGCCAGCAACGCCCGCGCTTCTTTAGTGGAAATAGCGAAAGAGACAAAAATCAGCATAGTGACGGCAAGAAAATGCCTGATTGAGCTAAGGAAAAACGGGGTTGTGCTGGGATATCGGACTGCAATAAATATCAAAAAAATCGGGCGGCAGTATTACAAGGTAGATTTATGGCTTAAGAAATTCAAACGGTATGAAGAAATAGCCTCTTTTGTCCGTGCACTCCCAGAAACAACGTATGCCGAAAGAACGGTACTTACCAGCGATGTTGAATTCGATGTTGAAGTAACCGGATTTGATGAGTTCACAAAAGTTATGGAAAGGATAAAGAACAAATTCCCGGAAGAGATAAAGGATTACAGGTATTACTCAAGAATTGCTTCAAAGAAAGTGGTTTATGTCCCAAAGTTATAATTGCCTAGAATTCTTGCGTATGGTTGCAATCAGCCTTTCCAATAGTTCAATTTCTCTTGGAGGAATTGCCGGCTCTTCCGGGCATAATGAAACAAATGCTCCGATTCGGACTTCATGATTATGGCGGACAACAGTTAATGCCGAACTTAAAACAGGAATGAGCGGCCCGAGATTAATATCCGAAGAAGATTCTGCAAGAAGAAGCAGGCGGTGGATTGCCCCAAAACCCTCGAAAATAGTAGTGTCGCCTATTTGGCTTAATGCAAATTTCCCGGTTTCTCCATCTTGGGAAACCAGATTCATGACTGACCGCAATGCTGCAACGCCAACATCATTTCTATAGTGGACGTGGTCCCCAAGCACGCAATTGAGCCACAAGAATTCCAGGGATTCACTGGTAATGTTATATCGCCTAATTGGTGCATGCGGCTTATCAGCATCCTGAAGTTTGATAGTTCGCGGAGGGGATAATTGCGCAAATGCAGTTCTTTCCAGCCTCTTGATTGCCGCGGAAATATCGTGGCCATTATTCAAAAGCTGCCTAAGAATTGAGACTCCTTCAAGGGTATCCTCCCAGCAGTCAAGAAACCTCAGGGCATATCCGACTATTTTTTGGCTATCCACTTCATGGGGGCTGAGATTGAAGATATCTTCCGTAAAACTCGGATAAAATATGGCTATATCTTCCGTAACTGCACGAGGGAAATCACCAATTAGTACGTCCAACAATCTATCCCGAAGTTTCCTATCATTGGTAATGCATATCCCGTGTGCACCAAAAAATTTCTTAGCTGCAGCACGTTCAGCAGAGTCAAAACTTGCAATATTTTCCAATGCCTTGGATTTGGCTAGGGCATACTGCCGAATTTTTTGCGCAAGCTCGGTATTTCTATGAATTCTAAACGAGTCTGCGAATAATGTATTGCCAGCAGGTTTTTTCTTAATTGCAACTGAAGAGTGAAGAATACATTTTCTAGTCATAGGAACCAATAATATAATGATAGCAATTGTTTAAAAATGGTAGAGAAAACTATTTATGCCCCAATGTTAAATGATAACGCATGGAATTCGACTTAATTTTCTACATTGGATTTTTCGGCGCTGCGATTCAGCTGATTGCCTATGCGCTCCACTTGCGCGATAAATTACACCACCATTCGATGGCTTACCTGCTAGCTAATGCGGGCGGGTGCTGCATGACAATGACCTATGCGTTTGTCAATCAGGATATCCCATTCTTTATGCTTGAGGTGACCTGGGGAGCGTTTGCGATACATAAATTGTATGAAATAAAGATAAAGAAGAAGACGAATGATAAGAATAAGAAGAAAGGAATTACGCAGAAGAAGAAATGAAAAAATTGTAAAAATTTTTTCAGCATTGTAAATTATCAAATTTACAATACAATAGAAAATATATCCCTCTCCAGCTTTCCGTCCTTTTCGAGCTTGTTTCCGATTTCCGCTAGCAGCCGTTTCTTTATCTCCGCATATTTTTCCTGCCCGACAACAACGTTCCCAATAGCGTAGCGAAGGTTTTTTGCATTGAAGCAGAACATTGACTCTTGCACATTCTCGCAATTATGGCAGAAATAGCAATCAGAACAGTTTCTGCTGGAATCTACTTCGAAGCAACGGGTAAGCTTTACAGAATGATGACAGTTGATGCAAGATGCGGAATCGAACAGGATTGAACAGCCGAAAACTCGCTCTGAACTCCTTGGCCAGAAATTATAGGCAGAATCCTTGTTCCCAACGCATGGGAAGCAGGTGAAGCAATTCTTGCTGTCTGCGTAGGATTGACAATCGGTTATGTTCGAATTGTTCCCAGCGTAAATGTCTAACGAGAAGAAGGCGATGTTTTCTATGAATTCATGGGCATTGGCAAGCGTAATGCTTTCCACACCCGAAACCAACGGAGCAACTTCAACCAACTTCAACGCCTCATCCTCCTTAATTATCCGTCCGGGCGGAATGGAAAAATACTTCCCGTAATCCCCTACAAATACCGAACGGCCGCTAACGATTGATTTGTGCTTTTTGTAACGGTTAAGGTTTTTCGAGAGCCAATTGGAATAATTTTGGACGCCCCGGAGCTCTTTTCCGAGCAGGAGGGCAGTAGTGTGGGCGAATGCTTCATCAACAAAACGCAAATCCGGGAGCGGATCCAAAATGTTTTTTTGGTTTTCGGGTGGATGTTTCGGTTGGTGTTCGGACGAATTATTCATTTTCCCAACCAGCAATTCCTTTATCTCCTTCGAATTATCCCTGCACTTCCCGACAATATCAATTAACGATGGCAGTCTCTTCTTGCTTTTCAATTCGTCCCGCATCTGTTCGAGTAAAGATTCTTTTATCTTCAAATATTTATTCCGTTCAAGAACCTGATTCCCAATAGCATAGCGTTTCGAACGCAAATTGAACGAAAACATGCAATCCGAACAATTCATCACTGAAAAAACGTAATAGCAATCAAACGAACTGACGCTCTGCCAAAGCTCAAAACAACGTTTAACTCTGTAAGTATCATTGCATTTAATGCAATAGGAAGATTCGCCCGGGGCAGAACTCCCGAAAATATATTCGCAAAGGCGGGAAAGGTTGGAATACGCCAAATATTTTGAATCCCCGGACTGGGACGAATTGTAAATATAATGGCTGTCGGAAATGTTCGAGCTTCCGTCAACAAAAGCAGAATTTCCGAGAATTACGTTACCGGTATATTGGAACCGGTCAGAAAGAACCTGCGCAATTGAATCAATATCCTTAATTTCATCCAGTTTTAGTGATTCTGGCAATTCGAATTTCTTCCCGAAATCAACTTCCTCAAAACTAATCCATTTCGCGTCTTTCAGATATTTTTTTGAGGAATACGAAACGGGCTTGCCGGATAATGCGGATTTTGCAGAATAGGTAAGTTCGAGCCCATCGGAAAGCCAGTCTGCGAACTCTGAAAGCTCGCCGACCTCGCCTCCGAACATTAGTTTTGAAGCCTGCTTCCATTTATTATTTAGCTCTTGGTAGATTTCCATGTAACTAGACGCGCATTTCCAATATTTTAAATATACTACTAAAACTTTGCACAAAAATACAAAATATTATAAATAAATAGCATAATAATTAACTTATGATGGATTTGGATGAATTAGACCGCAGAATAATGTATGAACTGGACTTAAACGCACGGCTGCCAGCATCCAAGATGGCGAAAA
>JBAYGV010000071.1:0-5710 GCA_041666445.1 Candidatus Micrarchaeia archaeon
AAAGTAACTGGCATGGAAAAAAAAGGAACTGGATTTTTCATAAGAACCGAGGATGAAAAGGAATTTGAAGGAAAAACAGTATTGTTCGCAACTGGGGCAAAACTCAGGAAACTCGGAGTTACGGGCGAAGAAGAGTTAGGCGGAAAGGGAGTGCACTATTGCGCCCTGTGCGACGGATTTTTTTATAGGGGAAAAACAGTTGCCGTAGTTGGGGGAAGCGATTCTGCAGGAAAGGAAGCATTGCTGCTCACTCAATGGGCAGATAAGGTTTATGTGGTTGCAAGGAGCACGCTACACCCAGAACCTATTAATGCTGAAAAAATAAAAGCAACCCCAAAAATCGAAGTAATCGAAGGCACGAACGTAAAGGAGATAATAGGCGAAAAAAAGGTCAACGGCCTATTGCTGGACAAACCATACAAAGGAAGCGAAAAACTTTCTATTGACGGGGTTTTCATTGAAATAGGGCATGTCCCTAATTCCGAACTTGCAAAATCCATGGGAGTTGAACTGAACGAAAAGGGAGAGATAAAAATAAGCAGGAATGCGGAAACGAACGTTCCGGGGATTTATGCTGCCGGGGATGTAACCGATGGCCGTTTTAAGCAAGCTATTACCGGTGCTGCAGAAGGAGTAAGGGCGGCCTATTCAGTACACGAGCATCTGAGCAGTAAAAGGATAGATAAGTAAAAAAACCCTGAAAAAAATTAAATTTTAAAAAATTACAATACAAGAAAGAACTAAGCTAATTCGATTGCTAATTTACGATTAGAATCTCTTTGGCTTTTTGTGTTTTGGGTAGCAATTCCTGCAATACACAGGCCTTCCTTCCGCTGGTTGGAAAGGAACCTGGCATGGCTGACCACAGTCAGAACAGGTTGCGTCGTACATTGGTCTATTTGAGTCCATTTTATATACCTCTATTTATTTTATCGGGCTTAAGCCCCTACTTCTTCCACATGGCCAATAAAGATTTTAAAAAACCAGAACTAGCCTTGTAAAAGTAATATTATTACATCCAACCTAATATTTAAACCTATGCTTTTTGTGGTAAAGAGTAAAATAAGGGGATGATTATTACAAAACCGAACGAGAGAAAGTTATACAAAAGTTTAACCCGCCTAAACAGATGCAACCTAAGCAGAACTGGCAATTCCGCCAGTTTCCTTCTCAAAATCGTTTGGATGCATTCGCGCCAGCTCTTTAACAAATCTTTTTGCAGTACCATAGTCTGAACTAAACGGAAGCGATTCTAGCCGGCCATGGGAAATGGCGCACGGAATTGCGCGCTCTAGAAGAGATAGGGGCAATGCTCTAAGGTTCCAATGGGAATATACCCCAATTGGCACCCCTGATTGCTCCAAAAATCTGATTTTGGCATCAAGAATGGAATTTTTACGTTCAGAAACAGACCTAGTTACGCAATCACGAACGCCAAGGGAATCGCTTATTATTTTAAGTACTTGCAGCTCTATCTGCCTTACTCTCTCTTTTGAGATATGCAAATCGTCTCCAACTGCTTTCTGCTTGCAGCCGCCAAGTATTCGTTGTTCTAGAACATACCTTTGCTTATCGTTAAGAATAATGCCTATTCCATCCAGCTGAGACAGGATTTGATCTAGCTGGCACCCGCCCAGGATTGCAGATTCTGGATCTCGCTCGCCAACAAGGTTAGCTGCAGTCCCGCTTTCAGAAGTATCATCAAGAAAAACAATTTTACGAGTGCTATCAACCGCGTCCCGCCTTCTTGTTACTTTTTCCCTCAGCCTATCCGCGCCCCCTTCTTTGGATAGTGCAGTTCCAAGCATTTTCTTGACGCGCCCGTTGCCTCTTGAGAGAGCTTCAATATCTTCAGCCGTAATTTCCCCCGAAATGGAATCGATGTCGGCAAATGCAGCTTCAAGAATTTTCAATCTGGAAACCGCGGACCTATTTGCATCTAATGGTTTTGAATTGCCAATAAATTCGAAAATTTCAGATGTTATTGATTTTATCGCATAGGGGGAGAAATCGCCAATGGCAGGGTCATAACCGCGAGCTGCTTCCAAAAGGCCAACAAAACCTGCCCCCAATAAATCACCTTCAGAAATACCGAAGAGGGATGCAAGATTTTGTATTTTAGATGAATTAACAACTGTAAATATAAGCCTAAGATTATGAAGAGCAAGCTCATTGGCGAGCCCAGCCCATTTATCATTATCTTTCGCATCCCTCGCCAAAGCTATGCGTTTGCCCAATTCAATATTCCAATCCCTGCCGAGAAATGGATGATCTTGCGCAAGCGTATGGTAGCGGGCAGGCAGTGGAACACGCCTCCAAACCATTTTTTTCGGATTCGGATTGGATTTAGCGTGTGCAGTTTGAAACGTCAATAAATTCACCTAAAGTAAATATAATTGAATAATTAATGGTAGATAGTATATTTAAATGCATTTGATTGGCACCATAGTGGAAACAAGTCACCGGACAAAATAGAATAATGCGCAGATTATCAAGTACATTACCAAAAGCTGCGCTCCTTCAAACCAATTGCATTTCCCGTCCGTAGTTATTTCATTCACGATAAGAACGCTCGCAAATACTGCGATTATCTCAAAAGGGGTGAAAACCAGGTCCATCGGTTGCCCAATGAAAAATGCAAAAAGAACGGCAATAGGAGCAACAAACATCGCAATTTGGAGGCTTGAACCAACAGTAACATTAACGCTCAAATCAAGATTATTCTTAAGCGCGAAAAATATCGCAGCAAGATGTTCTGCGGCATTGCCAACTACCGCAATGATTATCGCGCCCATGAACAAGTCGCTGAGGTTGAAATTCTGCGCCACATGCTCTATCTGGCTTACGAAAACTTCGCTTACTAATGCGAGTAAAACTGTCGAAACTGCCAGTATCATAATTGAATAATTCTTACTCCACTTCGGCTTTTCATTGTGCTCTTTTGTCCTGAATAGATAGGCATGAGTTTTCAATGAAAAAATCATGCTAAGAAGATAGGTTGAAATCAATAGAACAGAAACAACAAGGCTCAATATTTTTTCGTCATTTCCCCAGTGCTCTACCGGGATAAAATGAAACATGCTTGGAATCATTATGCTCATGAACGCGATTAGAAGCATGGTGGAATTAAGGCCAGAAACATTGGTAGATAACTTCATTTCCTTGAACTTGAGCCCGCCAAGGAATATGCTCAACCCCAAAACAAATAACAGGTTGCCGATTATGCTTCCTGCCAATGATGCTTTTACCAGGTCAATAAGGCCCTTGTTTATTGCAAGAACAGCGATAATTAGTTCGGCTGAATTCCCAAAAGTTGCATTCAAAAGCCCTCCGATATGCCCGCCATAAACCTTGGCAAGCTCTTCTGTTGCTTCGCCTATTTTTGCAGCAAGCGGAAGGATTGCAAGAAGCGAAGATATGAAAATGACTATTGGATCGACGCCAAGATATGCAAACAGAAATGAAAGCGGAAAGAAAATGAATAGTGAATCTAGAAGCCTCATAAGTTAGAAGATGGGAGAATTGGATTTAAATTCTTTTGGAAAGGAAAAAACCAGAGAAAATAAGAGTGAAAAGGATAAATAAAAATTAAGAAAATAAAATAAAGAAAAAAGTGGGTTCAACCACTTTAGATTTGCTTCGGGGTTACGTCCAAGACTACGCCGGCTGCGACAGTCTGGCCCATATCCCTGATTGCGAACCTTCCCAAAGGCGGGAAGTCAGTGAATTTCTCAATGACTACTGCCTTGAGTGGCTGAATCTTGACGATTGCAACATCACCAGTCTTAATAAAGTCTGGGTTCTTCTGCATTGTCAAGCCAGTCTTCGGGTCCTTCTTTTCGATAAGCTCGATTATCCTTCCTGCGAATTGCGCAGTGTGGATGTGCAAAACCGGAGTATAACCAACTGAAATTGCAGTCGGGTGGTTTAACACAACAATCTGGGCAGTGAAGTCAGCCGCAACCTTTGGCGGGCTGTCTGTCGGGCCAAGAACGAAACCTCTCTGGATATCCTTCTTGTCTACACCTTTTACGTTGAAACCAACGTTGTCCCCAGGCCTTGCTTCTGGCAATTCCTGGTGATGCATTTCAATCTTCTTGACTTCGCCTCTTGCTCCAGATGGCATGAATACAACCGATTCGTTCACCTTCATGATACCAGTTTCAACCCTCCCTACTGGAACGGTTCCGTGACCAGTAATTGTGAATACATCCTGGATTGGCAATCTCAACTTCTTGTCGAACGGCTTTGCCGGAACGACCAATTGGTCCAAAAGCTCAATCAAAGTCGGGCCAGTGTACCAAGGCATTTTATCGGATTTCTTGGTAATGTTATCGCCGTTATAAGAGGAACACGGAACGATTTTAACATTGTCAACCTTGTACCCTACGCTTGTAAGAAGCTTTTCAACTTCGCTCTTCAAAAGGTTGAACTTGTTCTGATCATAGCTGATTGCATCCATTTTGTTGATGTTAACGAGCAACTGGTTGATACCAAGAACTTTTGCAAGGAACGCATGCTCCTTAGTTTGCGGCTCAATACCATCCCTTGCAGATATCATAAGGCATGCTGCATCTGCCTGGCTTGTACCGGTAATCATGTTCTTAACGAAATCCCTGTGCCCCGGGGCATCGATAATCGTAAAGTAGTACTTGTTGGTGCTGAATTCCCTGTGGGAAACATCAATCGTTACACCTCGTTCACGCTCTTCCTTCAATTCGTCCATGACGAAAGCAAATTCGAAAGTTGCCTTACCGACCTTTGCCGCTTCTTCCTTCAATTTATTGAGAACCTGTTCTGAGACCGCACCGGTTTCGTAAAGAATACGGCCGACCGTGGTTGACTTTCCAGAGTCAACGTGCCCAATAAATACTATGTTCATGTGTTCCTTTGCTGCCATTTTACATACACCTCTAATTTTATATTAACGTTCAGTTTTCTGGCAAGCCTAAAAAAACGGCTTGCGACTAGCAAACAGTTTGTTTGCTATCTCTCATCTAAAGGATAACCAAATACCCTTAGAAAAAGGCAACATTATCTTGCGAGGTTTAGTTTTTAAATGTTTCGGGGATGGACGCCAACGAATGCGATTTTAGGGCATGAAATACACTTTTTTAAATATAACTACACAAGTATTGACATCCGATGGCAAAATTGAAACTGGCAGAAATACTGAATTATGACAATCCAAGGCGCGAATATTTGGAACCGCTAGTGGAAAGAATGCGAAGGGAAAATCTCGAGAATGCTGGAGTAAAGTATCGGCAATCAAAAGGTTCGATAGTTTGTGATAGGGGATATGAAGAAAACCCAATTCGGACAAGGATTACAAGTGATTATGCACAACATCTTATAGAATATATTAACAGGGAACCGGAGAAGCAAATCCTTTCCCAACGGCTCGCCGGAAGAATACTTGTTGATTTGGGTGGCGAGGCAGAAGGAGAATCTGGCAAGCGCGAACGCTCAATGGCGCACTGGGCAAATTCCAACGGACTTGCAGGATATGTTGGGGTTGACCTTTTTGCCAAACGCAAGGCAAATCCACTGTGTAAAAGCGAACCATTCATAGACGTTGCCGATGATCAAGACCGGGCTGCATTTCCAAACCTCGAATTGATGGTGGTGCGAGCGGATATGCTTGATTTCCTGATGAGACTGCAGGACGGGACGCAAGAACGGGGATTTGATTATGTTATTTGCGGGATAG
>JBAYGV010000072.1:0-5633 GCA_041666445.1 Candidatus Micrarchaeia archaeon
AGCTCGTGAACCTGCACAACCGCATTTACAACAAGGAATGGAATCTCTCCGAACGGTGATTTTTCCCTTTTCACAACGAACTTGTGGTTCTGAATCATGCCCCTGGCAGTCACTCTGAAGTCAACGAACCCCTGCTTAAGAATTTCATCACGCGTAAGTTGCATAGTTACACCGTTCGGCCAAACCTAATTAAACCTTCAAGAATTCAATATCCTTCCCTTTTTTCACATGGACAGGCTCGTTTGCATTTATCCGTCCTACGTAAATCCCATCAACAATCAAATCTGCCGTCCGGTCTGCTGAAATAGATATTTCGGTATTTGCCGGAACGACCATTGGCTTGAGCGAACGCTTGTAAGGACATATAGGAACTACTGCAAATTTCCTTGTCCCGCGCTTGAGGACCGGGCCGCCGGCGGAATAGGAATAGGCACTCGAGCCTATTGGAGTGGAAACAATCAGCCCATCCCCTTCGAACGTATGCTTGCTTTTACCGACCTGGACAGAAATAAGCAAAACACGATAATCGTGGGAATGAAATACTACGTCGTTGACTGCATGCAAAGTCCTTCCGCTGATGGAAGATTGGAGCGTGATATGCTTTTCAGAGCGGTTTGCTTTCAACGATTCGATGAGCTTCTTCATGCTTAGTTTTTCATGTTGAAAATGGCAGACACTGCTGGTCTTGCTGCCTATGCCGACTATTTTCCCATGGACCTGATGGTTGTAAAAATAATGGAAAATCGTCCCGTCTCCGCCAATGCAGATGGTTGCATCCGCAGATTTATCAGAAATGGAAAACCCTTTAGATTTCAGGAAATGAGCTAAAGAACGGGATAATGAGATGGCCCATTCCTTTTTAGTATTGCTAAGCAGCTTTAGTTTCATGGATAGAGTAGGATTACGAGAATTTAAAATCCTAATTCCAGTAGTATAGCCATGGCTGAATTTCATGTTACTCCCTGGGACGTATCTGGAAAAGTAGATTACGATAAGCTGGTAAAGGAATTCGGGACGCAGAAGATTGACGAAGGATTGCGCTCGCGGATGGCTAAATTGGCGAAGAAAGATAATGTGATGCTTAGGAGAGAGTATTTCTTTTCGCACCGTGATTTGAATCTTGCTTTGGATGATTACGAGAGCGGGAAGGGATTTTTCCTTTATACCGGAAGAGGCCCGAGCGGACCGATGCATATTGGGCATTTGGTTCCGTTAATGTTTACAAAATGGCTCCAGGATGCGTTTGGAGTGAATTTGTACATTGAGATAACCGACGATGAGAAGTTTTTATTCAAGCGGGAATTGGACTGGGATTCGATTCAGAAGCACGCACAGGACAATATTGCGGATATTGCTGCGGTTGGATTCGACCCAGATAAGACATTCATATTCAAGGATAGTGAATATGTTCGGAATGTTTATCCGCTTATGTTGAAAGTTGCAAAAAAAACTACGTTCTCTACTACAAAAGCGGTTTTCGGGTTTGGGAATGATACAAATATTGGGGCAGTATTTTATCCAGCTTATCAAGTTGTACCTACGTTCTTTGAGCATAAACGATGCCTGATTCCGAATGCAATAGATCAGGACCCATATTGGAGAATTCAAAGGGATATTGCTGAAAGCTTGGGTTACAAGAAAACTGCTGCGATTCACAGTAAATTCTTGCCGCCACTTACCGGGACTGAAGGGAAGATGAGCGCTTCGGTTGCAGATACTGCAGTTTGGCTTACTGACGATGAAAAGACGGTTGCAAAAAAAGTGAACAAATACGCGTTTTCTGGCGGGCAGGCAACGGTTGAAGAGCACAGGAAATTAGGCGGGAATCCGGATATTGACGTCCCGTTCCAATGGCTAAGCATAATGTTTGAACCGGATGATGAGAAATTGGCTGAGATTGAAGCGAACTACCGTTCGGGTAAGTTATTGACTGGCGAACTTAAGCAAATTTTGATTGCTAAAATAAACGAATTTTTAGTCGAACACCGGGAAAGGAAGAAGAAGGCAGTTACAGGCGGAACGGTTGAAAAAATGATGAAAACCGGAAAATTAGCGAAAAAGATGTGGGAAACAAATTTTGAATAACAAAATTTACGACTCCGCGATAAAGTTAGCCGTCGGTTGTTCAATACGCACATCCTAGTTTATTTATAAACACTAACCGATAATAGGAAAATCGAATTCTATGAACGATTTAGACGAACGATTTTCAAGGATTATGCAATTGCTTTCTAATGAAACTAATCCGGAACTGGCGAGAAGAGAGATAGTAAACATACTGAATATACTGCTCAAAAAATACACAATAGGCGAAGTAGTTGAAAAGGCCGTAGAATTTGGAAAACCAGCATTTCCAGCCCTGATTATTTTTGCCGAGAGCAGTAAGATAAACGCATTAGCGCTGGAAATTATATCGGAGGTAACCAAACGAACTTGCATCCCGGAAGCAATTCCACTATTGAAAAGCGCACTGGCAATAGAACATGGAAATTGGGCCGGGATTTATGCGATTAACGCGCTTGGAAACATGAAAACTAATGATGAAAAAATAATTATGGAAATTGCTGGCGCGCTGGGAATCTATTTTGACTCGGATGTGGATGCCCATACTGGAGAAGAGATTGGATTTGGAAAAGAAGTTCGCAATGCAGCTAAAAAAGCATTGATAGGCATAGGAAAACCGAGCGTTCCGGCGCTTATAGACATCGTAGAAAATGGAAATTCCGCCGCCAGGGCAGATGCAATGAAATTACTGGAAACAATAGGAACAACGGAACAGATACCAGAAGCGCTTCCAGCACTATTCGGGGCAAGAACCAGGAATGAATTTCGTTCAGATTATGCAGAAAGTGCGATCGAATCCATAAGCCATCGCTGCGGGTTGGAATTCATAGAAATGCTATTTACCGAAAATTTATCTTACGGGATACAAATTGGCCTGAAAGAGCTCGCTAAAAAACAAAACGATTTTTTGAATGGTTTGCGTGGCAGATTAACCGAAAGGCAGATTGATGGGTTGAAATGCGGATTTGCAGAATCTTATGTCGAAGTTGCGAAAGCAATACGGAATGGTAGAAAAAATGCTCAATTGGAAGATTGCGAATTAACCAGAATGGCAACCCGACTCATGGAACAACGGAAACGGAATGGAATGCCACGGGTGTTCCGACAAATAAAACAGGCGGCCGCATGACTACCGATGCACCAACATTTGAAAACGAAATCCTTTTCGGAACGCTTACGGGTACTCCTGCGAAAATTGGGAAAAAAATGGCGGAATACTTGGAAAGCAACGATAGGCTTCCTGGTGGGCAGGTCATAGAAAAAATATTTCAATATCTGAAATTGCATGGTAAAGAAATCCCAATTGAATATATTGACAGGTCATTTGACGAAGTATTGCGGAAGGGCAACTGGGTAGAGTATCAATGGGCGATAGGTGGTTTTGGAGGAATTTCATTTAACGCAACGCCAGTAGTTTTGGAACTTTTAAAGCATGGGAAACCAGACCAACGGGAATACGCGGCAAGAATAGCAAAAGCACTTGCAAAAAAGCAGATTCCTAGGGTTACGGAAGCACTTTTATATGCTCTGGAACATGCAAAAATTGAACTCAATGCTAGAAATTCTACATACGAAAGCTTAGTCATTGACGGATTGATGGAATGCGAAGGAATCGGATTGAGATTGCTTGAATTAATATTGAATGATGGTGATGTTTCTCGACGGGCAGCAGATGCAACAAAACGATATGCAATGACTAAATACGCAACTCCTGAAGTAATTGGATTTATGCGAAGATGCGCAGAGACCAACGATGGGGTACTTATCGCAGCCTATGATGCGTTAGTAAGCGTTGGAAAAGACCCGTTGAAAAACTTGATTGAAAAGTTGAGAAATGGGGGAAAATACGAAAAATTAACTTTCAGCAGAAGCGGGTTTTCTAAAGAAGTCAAAGCCCTTGCAATGGATGACACTGGTTTCGCTACACTTGAGGTAGTTGAAGCACTTTCCAAAAGCGGGATGCACATTGATGAAAAATACTTGGAAGAAATAGCTTCATTGCTTGCATTTGAAAATCCAGCAAAAAGCAATGCCATAGTAACATTTGCAAACCATGCGAGCCAAGTAGGAAAGATAGCTTGTGAAATAATCAAAAGGAGCAAAAATGAACGGTTCATTGCCATTGCGAGATTGGCTTATGAAAAGGATGAAACCTATGCAGTTGAACTAGGCCTAGCCAAAGTTAGGGAATTGCTTAGGAGCTATGACGGAATTATAAAAACCGGATATACTAACGAAACTGCAGAACGAATGCGAAATCAAATGACGGAGTTCTACGTGCATGTTTCTAAAAGAATAAGGAATGATAAAAAAGATGCCCCGACCAGAGATAGCGAATTGACCACTTTGGCGAAATATCGCATGCTTCACCGGGAAATGGATAGGGAGGAAGGGAAACCAAGAACATTCAGGATGCAGAGGGCGATTGCATGACTGATGGCCGCAAGGGAGATCTTGAAAGGCACCAGCAACGGATGGCCAAGCTTGTTCAGCTTTTCGAAACTAATGACAAAGCCATATGGACCAAAATGATTCCGGATTTGTGCGACATAGCGCTAAATGGATGGTGGTGGAGCAAAAAGGATGCCATAGGAATTATTGAGAAGATTGGAAAGGAAATTCCAGTTCCAGAAGCAGTAGATGCCCTAACCATGGCAATGATGGATGATGATGGGGGAGTTAAAAGTTGCGCGGCAAAAGCGCTTGGAAGCATTGCCGCAACAACAGAAATAACTAAAGCAAAAGATTCGTTGATTAACGCACTTGGAGACCACGATTCACAGTTAAGCGAAATGGTTAGTTGGGCATTAAAGAAAATTGGCACCCCAATGATAAAAGACTTGTTTTTGGAACTTGAAAGAACCAGCGGTTTCCGGGAAACTGGAATAATACGCACGCTTGGGCAAATGGGAATAATGGCGATTCCAGAGGCAATTATCGCACTAGGACATGAAAGCGAAGAGATACGGAACACTGCAGCAGCCATTCTTGAACAGACTGGAGACAAGCGCGCAATCCAATTCAAAAAAATAATTTACGATTTCGCTAAAGATATTTCACTATTCCCGAATGTTAGCTATGCACTTGAACTCGGATTGGATAGAACTCTCGCAATACAACGGGAATTCCTGATTTTAATAAAAGATAGATATCCAAAACATAGGGTTGAAGAATGGGAACGAAAATGCGCCAGGATTTATGCCAGAGTGCATGGGAAAATATGCGATAGGAAAAAAGATGCGCCGCTTGTAGATAATGAATTAACCAGGGCAGCAATTGAACGGATGGAAAAACGAAAACTAAGTAACGAACCGCGAATATTCAGGCAAATCAAAACTTGGAGGGTAGTTGCATGACCGAATCGACAACTGCCGAACGAATGGTAGAATTGCTTAAAGCCCAGCCACGGCCGAAGCTTGGAGCAGACGCAATAGAACCGCTTTTGGAGATATTGCGGGATAGGCAGCATGGATGTTTTGAATATTCTGAAACGGAAAGAATAATTGCACTGTCAGCACTCAACGGGCTTCATGGTAAAATTTCTGGGCAAGCTAAGGAAAAAACAGTCG
>JBAYGV010000073.1:0-5621 GCA_041666445.1 Candidatus Micrarchaeia archaeon
ATCTTAAGCCCAAAAAAGAAGGCGCCTAGCCCCAATACGAGAAGTATGTTTGCAATATTTGAACCGAAAACGTTTCCGGCTGCAATTGCCCCATTGCCGGTTGCTGAAGAGATTACAGATACTGAAAGTTCTGGCAATGATGTGGACACTGAAATCAGGAGGAAACCAAGTGCAGCCTGGCTTATGCCAAAAAATTTTGAAATTTTGGCTGCATTTTCCACAACCACGCTTGATGATTTTG
This sequence comes from Candidatus Micrarchaeia archaeon, assembly GCA_041666445.1. GTDB lineage: Archaea > Micrarchaeota > Micrarchaeia > Anstonellales > Bilamarchaeaceae > JBAYGV01. The sequence continues at coordinate 242 of JBAYGV010000073.1, forward strand.
AAAGGATTGCCAGGGAAACGGCCAATATTGCCAATTCAACAAGTGCCATAGGTGCTGGAAATTAAAACCAAAGAATTTTTTAATGAAACCGTATTAATCAGGTTATGGCGCTGAGCGTAGAAGGCACATTCCTCATACTGGGTGGCATAATTATCATAGGCTACTTAGGAGAACTGTTTTCCAAAAAGTTCGCAGTGCCCAGCGCGCTCTTGCTGCTGATAATCGGCTATGCCTTGAAATTGAGCGGATATGTTGAGCTAGGCAGCTTAAACGGAATTCAGGATTTTTTCGGTTCGCTTGCGCTTATAGTCCTTCTTTTTGATGGCGGGCTTTCTATTAACATATATGAAATATTATTCAAAAGCGGCAGGATGCTGCTTAATTCATTGTTGACCATGGGATTGGGAGTTATTGGAACTACGATTTTATTCACTGCGCTTGGGCTTGACCCATTGCTTGGCGCGATAACCGGAGCAATAGTGGGTGGCATAGGCTCCACGACTACGATATCGATATTGCGCGGGCTCTCACTCCCTTCATCGGTAAAGAATTTCCTGACGCTGGAATCGTCAATAACAGACGTTTTCGCGATAATATTTACTATTGTGCTTACCCAGGCTGTAATATCCGGGAATATAGACGTCCAGACAATATGCCAGGGGATAGCCGGAAAATTCGCAGTAGGGATCATATTTGGAATAGTGGTTGGGGTTCTGACGATTGCCTTCTCGTCCAAAATAGAAAAGGGATATAATTACATGGTTACCCTGGCAATCGTGCTGATGCTATTTGCGATTACTGAATTCCTTGGGGGGAGCGGCGCGATATCCGCGTTGATTTTTGGAATAGCGCTTGGCAACGAAACTACCGTAAGGAAAATCCTGCATTTGGAATCCAAAAATAAGAAGCAGATAGTAAAGGAGCTCCAGGTGGAAGTTTCATTCTTTATACGCACATTCTTTTTTGTCTTCCTTGGCGCGATAGTAACTATAGGAGGAATAGACAATTTTGTAATTGCATGTGCAATAATGGCTCTCTTATACGTAATAAGGTATGTTTCGATTAAGATTTCAACTGCCAAAAGCCAGCTGGTGGGGTATGGCAGAATACTTACTGTAATCTGCCCAAGAGGGCTTGCGACTGCAGTCCTTGCAACCTATCCTTTGGCGATTATACAGGGTGCAATAAACAATGGAAATAATGGGTTGGTAGAAGCCCTTGCAGATGCAAAAATGATACCGGAAATATCTTTCTACATAATAGTATTGAGCATAGTAATAACTACAATTGCAGTCCCGTTTGTAATGAAAAAGAACATGGCCGTAAAAGAAAACAGTTCAAAGTAATGCGGATTGCTGTTTTGCATATTCTGCTGCTGGAAGCCCAGAAATCACCCGGCAATCGGATTGTGTGAAAATATCATCAAGCCAATGGGACGGGTAGCGATATGCAAGGGAGATTATTTCTCCAAGATATTTTGAATCCCTTGCCTGATGGTATTTGAAAACTGCCACCCGGTCTAAATCCTCCAGGGAAACGCTCAATATTTCCATTTTTCCGCTAGCATGGGACATCATGTACCTAAAGGTCTTGCCAAGGCCGCTAAGCTTTTTCTTTGCCTGCTCCACGATTCTAAAACCGTCCAGAAAAGGTATGTGGTAGTGGGTTGCACCCTTAACTGGCCGGCACTGGAACAGATAATACGGCCTAATGCCTATGCTTGCAATACGATTGAAAAGTTCAGAAAGCACATTGGCATTATCATTCACGCCTTTTGCAAAAACCGTCTGGGAAAGGACTGGAATTCCGGAATTGATAAGTTTTGCATGGGCAGAAACGGATTTCTTATCCAATTCGCGAGGATGGTCAATATGTGAAACCACGTAGATTCGCTTGTCATTGTAAGAGTATTTTTTCAGGATTCCCATGAGTCCATCATCCTCAAAACGGCTGGGAAGATACACTCCGAGCTTGGTTCCGAAACGTATTGATGACACATGTGGAATCTCCCTCAGCCTCCTAAGGATATACTCTATGCGCTGGTTGCTGGCAAGAAAAGAATCCCCGCCACTCAACAGTACATTGTTGATTTCAGGATGATGGGAGATGTAATCAAATGCCCCGTCAAGGTCATTAACGACTTCTTTCTGCGTTCCCACAAACCTTCTTCTAAAGCAGAAACGGCAATAGGACGCACAGGTTCCATTTATTAAAAGCAGGGCAGTCGAAGAATACTTGTGCTGGAGCCCGGGAATGCAGGTTTTCCTGCTGTTCAGGATTTCTCCGCTTTGGTCGCCCAAGCCAGTCGCAGACAGCTCAGCCTTGTTAGGAAGCACAATTTTCAAAAGGGGATCTTTTGCATTGCCCCAGTCGATAAGCGATGCATAATGGGGGGTTATCTTTATTGGGTAAATTTCATCTATCTGGTGTATGTCCTTTTGCTTTAGCTTAAGGAGTTTTTGCAGGTGAGGGAATTTTTCCAGCAAGTTTGACGCAGTTATGCTGGCTTCCATATCCTTTTTCCAATCTGGAGTTTCAAATATTCCGAGTGTCATGGGTTAATGAATAACTATAACTTATATTAAAGATAAACAGTTCCACGAACGACGTTGGGACTTCCACGATTGTGGAATAGTAAGCCGTAATTGAGATGATAAAAAAATAAGTGCAGGGAGCAGGACATCCAAGATCCCGAGTAATCCGTCCCGCGTTCCGTTTTAACCAAAACACAAGACTTTAGACTCGGAACTCTATTTGAACCTACGCAGGTACTGAACCACTGCGTCCTAAGCGCAGCACGTTTGACCGCTCCGTCATCCCTGCAAACGAACGATAGTGAGTTTGCTGGGAGCCATTCTTCAGCAGAAGAATTGGATCCCTGCAATAAACTACTAAACTTATTTTAGGAACCAAAAGTATTTTAATTGGCAAATTCCGAACTATCTCCATGTACCTCAAGCTCCATAGAACCGAAAAAGGCACAATACTCGCGGCATGCGACGCAGAATTGATTGGAAAAACGCTCACAGACAACGGCATCGAGCTTGACCTGAAGAAATACGCGGATTTTTATGCTGGCGAGCGGACGGATGAAAACGGGATTAAAAAAGCCCTTGACGGGGATTTCGATTCCATAAATTTTGTAGGCAAAAGGGTTACGAGCATTGTCGTAAAATCTGGAATGGTAGACCAGAACGACGTAATGTATATAAAGAACACGCCTTATATCCAAATATATAGCTTATAGAGGTGGAGAAAATGAAGGCAATAACCATAGTAGCTGATGACAGGATAGGATTATTGGCAGACATGTCTTACATTCTTGGAAAAGCAAGAATCAACATAGAATCGGTAAGTGTTGATGTTGTTGGCGGAAAAGCCGTGGTTGTACTTATGGTAAAAGACCCAAAGGCAGCAAAAGAAGTTTTGGAAAGGAACAATTACAAGGTCAACGAGGAAAACTCGGTAGTAATCAAATTAAGCGACCAGCCAGGGGAACTGTCCAGGGTGACTGCAATGCTTGCAAAGGAGAAAATAGACATAAAAAATGTCCATATGCTCTCAAGGGATGGAAAGGCAAGTATTCTATCGATAACAGTTGACAGGCCAAGAAAAGCAGAAGAAATGCTCAAGGACTTGATAGTTCACGGAGATTAGAATTGGATTAGGATAGTTTCCGCGGGCTGTCTTTACCCAGTAATTTCTATTTCCAATTCTTTATTTTTTTTATCTATTTTTGCAGAGTAGGAGCGCAATTTATGCTCAACCTCATCCAGCTTCACTGATTTTGCGGTTTCTATTATCGAGCTTAACTCTTCAAAATTATTATGCATGAAATCAACGGTTTTCTGCAACTGGAGCTCTTCTTCTTTTAACGAATCCATCCTTGATTCCTGCTCCTCAATCCTTCGCTTTAATTTTTCCACCTTTTCGTTCTTCTCCTCTTTTACGTGGAAATAAAATTCATCAATAGCTTCGCTTAAGGTTTTTGTTGACCTAGCTTCCATTCCTGAAAATTTGGATAGATTGTCAAGAGAATAGCCGGCAATCTGGCCTTCGGAATAGAACGCGAGCGGTTTCTGCCCGCCTTTTAGTTTTTCTATTTCCGAGTTTATATGTTCGATTTCTTCCTTGCTAAGCGAATTTCCGGGCTTCTTTTCCTCTATCCCGCAGCGCTTCAGGATTTCCTTAGAATACTCCTTTCCGAACGGAAGCTTGATTAAAGCGGAAATGATATATTTTTCGGATATTGCGCCTGCTAAGGTTGGGATTACATTTGATTTTGGAAGCGAGTATGGCTTGTTCCTCCTAATTTCACGGTCAGACCAGCTTTCCTCACGCATTGCTGCAATCGTTTTTCCTTCGTTGATTAGAACTAAATTTCCTTCCCCAAAACCTTCGAAAACCAATGCGAATGTATCTTCTCCTTTCTGGAACGTAAATATGATTACCCGGTCTCCCCCATGCTGGCGGATAGATTTCAGCTTCAGATTATCTAGGTGCTTTTTCACGTTATTTACTAATTGGTCGGGTTCGATTGAATCTTCAATATATTTGGCAAGATTAACCCTCACTCCTGCTTCTAAGATGATTTGGAATTCCCCGACTTTAATCCGGTATTTTTTTTCGTTTAATCGGTAAATATTGGAGAAATGCTTGCCTTCCGCTGGCTTCAGCTCTTCTACAATATAGGAATATTCGAGATTTTCCATTGCGCGCATGCTAAAGCTAAGCAGGTTCAGATTTTTATATATTCAGTACACATAAGGAATTATGACAGGCAACCTAAACGAGCAATCCATGGAGCTTCACAGGAAATTGAAAGGAAAATTAGCCGTAGTAGGCAAAGCAAAAATAAAGAGCATGAATGACCTTTCCCTGCTTTATACGCCCGGAGTGGCAGAACCATGCCGGGAGATAGCCAAAAACAAAAATGAAGTTTACGAGCTTACCGGAAAGGGGAATAACGTTGCAATTGTAACCGACGGGACGCGGGTTTTAGGGTTAGGGAATATCGGGGCGGAAGCTGCATTGCCAGTTATGGAAGGAAAAGCGCTGATTATGCAGCAGTTTGGAAAGATTAATGCTATCCCTATTTGCCTGGCAACTAAGAACGCTGAGGAGATTGTTGCGGTTGTTAAGGCATTGGAACCGAACTTCGGAGCGATTAATTTAGAGGATATTGAAACCCCGAAAGTGTTTGAAATTGAAGAGATATTAACGAACGAATTATCAATTCCTGTTTTCCATGACGACCAGCACGGGACTGCGATGGTTGTTTTGGCTGGACTTATTAACGCTTTGAAAATTGCTGGAAAAACTAGGAAAGAAGTTACGGTTGCGATTGTTGGGGCAGGCTCTGCCGGCTATGCGATAACGA
>JBAYGV010000074.1:0-5560 GCA_041666445.1 Candidatus Micrarchaeia archaeon
AGCGATGATAGTTATTGCCATGTTCATCGCGGGGTGAAAGCAAGGAAGATGCACACTTCACGGAGGGACGCGTTCAAATCCATAAACAGCGAGCCTATTGCGAAAGTAGATTACAAGGCAAAACTGTTTGAAACGCTCACCCCCCACGCAAAACGGGACGAGAAGCGGAAGATGAAAACGGATTTTGAAATTAATGATAATGTTGCCTTGATTTATGTTCACCCGAACGTAAAGCCAAAATTGATAGCTTCACTTTCAGATTATGACGGAGTTGTGCTTGTCGGAACCGGATTGGGCCATGTGCCAACCGACCCGTTTGGGGACAAGAATGCAAAGCCGATAATAAAAGAAGTAGAACAGCTGGTAAAATCCGGGATCCCAGTCGTAATGTCCTCCCAAACGATATATGGCAGGATTAACTTCAACATCTATACGGCCGGGAGGCTGCTTGGCGATGTTGGCGTAATCGGAAACGGGGCGGATTGGAGCCCGGAAACCGCATTTGTCAAATTAAGCTGGGTCCTTGGCCATGAAAAAAATCAGAAAAAAGTTGCGGATGAAATGATGAAGAATATGGCCGGGGAAATAAGCGAACGTTCATCAATTTCTGAATTCAAGGTATTTGAGAAGTAATGACAAACGAAGTTAACGGGGAAAGTTTTGCATGAAAATAGGAATAGAAGTCCACCAGCGTATTGATTCGCACAAGCTGTTCTGCAACTGCCAGTCTTCCGGAGAGGAAATAAAAGAAGAGCCTGACCTGCGCGTATTGCGTAAGCTCCATACTGTTTACAGCGAAATGGGAGAAGTGGATTTGGCTTCGAAACGGGAATTTGAAAAAGACAAGACTTACGAATATCTTGCCTATGGGAAATGCAACTGCTTAGTCGAAACGGATGAAGAGCCGCCGCATAACATGAACAGGCATGCGCTCGGGATTGCGCTTGAAATTGCAATGCATTTGAAATGCAAACCGGTTGATGAAATCCATACGATGCGGAAGATAATAATTGACGGAAGCAATACTTCCGGATTCCAAAGGACCGCGATAATTGCACTCAACGGGACGCTTGAAACGAGCAAGGGCGCAGTTCGCATACCTCAGATTTCAATTGAAGAGGAAAGCGCAGGGATTGTTGAAACGGTTGGCGGAAAAGCGACATTCAGATTGGATAGGCTTGGAGTTCCGCTTATTGAAATTACTACCGAACCGGATATCAAAGACGAAAAGCATTTGTCTGAAGTTGCGGAAAAAATCGGGATGATAATGCGAGCAACTGGAAAAGTCGCACGCGGGCTTGGGACAATAAGGCAGGATTTGAACGTTTCTATTGAAGGCGGGGCGCGGGTTGAGATAAAAGGCGCGCAGGATTTGAAAATGCTCCCCCTGCTTGCAAGCGGGGAAGTTAGAAGGCAGACTGAATTGCTGAAGATAGGGGCGGAAGTAAAAGCAAAAGGGAAAGCAGTGGATGTCAAGCGAGAATTCTCAAACTTGACCGGCGTATTCACAAATACTAACGCAAAACTCATTAAGGCAGGGCTCGCTGTTGGTGCAAAAGTAGTTGGAATGAAACTAGAAAGCCATGCTGGATTGATTGGAAAGGAGATAGGAACGAACAGAAGGTATGGAACGGAATTGAGCGATTATGCTAAAGGAGCGGGAGTAAAAGGGATAATACACAGCGACGAAGATATGGCTAAGTACGGGATAACTGCGGGCGAAGTTGACGGGATTAGAAAAGCGCTCGGAATGAAAATCGAAGATGCATTCGTGCTTGTTGTTGGTAACGAAAATACAGCACGGAAAGCATTGGAAAACGTTTGCATGCGCGCAGAAATGGTCGGGATACCAAACGAAACAAGAAAGGCTAATCCGGACGGGACAACTTCCTATATGAGGCCGCTTCCTGGAAAGGCAAGGCTCTACCCGGAAACAGATATCCCGCCGATAATTGTTGACGATAAACTGATGAAATCGGTTGAAGAGGGAAAGGGAGAGTCGCTCGAAGCGAAAAAAGAAAAACTTCTTGGGATGCTTAACAAGGAAATGGCAGACAAGATGATTAAGTCTAGAAGCTTGAGCTTGTTTGAGAAACTAGTGGCAGAATTCGGCCCGGAAGTAGAGCCAATCTTAATTGCGAATACGCTCGAAAATACGCTTGTTTCGCTTAGGCGGGATGGATTTGAGATTACGGATATTGATTCCGCGCTTACCGAACTTTTCGGGACGTATTCCAAAGGAAAATTCGTAAAGGCTGCCATTCCAGAGATATTGAGGTTAGTTGCAAAAGGCTCGAGCGTAGAAAATGCGATTCGGGAGGGAAAACTCGAACGAATTGCTGGAAAGGAATTGGAAAATATTGCAAAGGAAAATAATTTTGATGTTCCAAAGATAATGCAGAAATATAGGTTGAATGTTGAGCCGGCAGATATAGCCGCAATCACGAACGTAACGAAAACAGTAAAGAAACATTCCAAATAGGTGTCTATCTATGAAAGCAGTATTGGCAGAATTCAAGGAATTTTTGATGGAGTATAAGGTCGTTGGGCTTGCAGTAGCGTTCATAATGGCAGCTGCGGCAACCGGATTGGTCCAGTCGCTTGTAACCAACATAATCATGCCGGTGATAACCCCATTCATACCTGGAGGGGAATGGCAGACTGCAACTTTAGTCTTGGGCCCGATAGTTTTGAAGTGGGGAGCGTTTGTTGCTTCATTGATTAATTTCCTCATACTTGCATGGGTAGTTTTCGTGCTTGCAAAATTCGTATTGAAGGAGGAGAAAGTGGCGAAGAAGTAACTCGTTTATAATGATTTCTAAACAGTATAAATTTGTGAGTTTATGACTACAATGAAGGCAGAACATAAAAGAGAGTGGATTCAACGGGCGAAACACGAACATAGGACAGTTAATACATTTCTTGCAGGCGCAGCAATTGCAACAGCAGTATTTGGAGGAAAAGTATTATTGGAAAGTGTAACTCCTAGATTCAAGGCACACTGTGAAGAATTTACAATGGATTTTTCACCCAGGCAGGTATCAGGAGGCAAAACACTTGACGAGTTCGTTTCAGCAGATATGGCAGAGACGATGGCTAAAACATCAAATTGCAGCGTATCTGTTTGCGAAGTTACTACCAATGCAAGCACTTCGAAAGAAGAAATAACTTGCAAGAACGTTCCGAAAGACGAACTTAGTTCTGCGATAACAGAAAGACGAGCGATACACAATATGTTGGAAGTATTCGCACAGATGTTCAAGAATATAATGATGGGGATAGTCGCATTGGGGGCAATAAACGAAGTAATAATGTTTTTACGCATTCGCAGATTGAAAAAAATGCCAGAACCGCCTGCGGAAGTTGTAAAATAATAGGCGAAAATTCAAATAAATTCCATCAGCGTACCGCTTCCTTTTTTCTTTTCCTTGGTTTCTTTTGGCTTGTCTTTGGATTCGGGAACCTTTTCTTTTTCGGATTTTTCTTTTTGAATTGACGGGACGGGCTTCAGTTCATCCTTATCTTCCGCTTTTTTCTTTTCGTCCGAACTTTTGTTTTCTTTGCTTTCGGCTTTTTTATCTTCCTTGCCTTCTTCCTCGTCCTCTTCAATCTCCGCTTTCTTCTTCTCTTTCGCTTTTCCAGTCTTCTTTATGCTCTCAACTGTAGTTTCAAGTATGAACGCCAGCTCTTCCTCTTCAAACCCGTATAAATCAACTACCCTGTCCTGGTCGATTTCTGACCAATGCCTGATTAAATTAAGATAGCTCAACGCATCCTTCCGGTTTGCATGGACTTTTGCCCCGATTTTCTTCCCGATTTCTTTCAGCATCGCGCGCCTTGCAACCGTTGCGCCCATTTCCTTAAGGTATTTTGGGAACTGGTATTTGGTAAATTTGCGGTAGGGCTTTTCTTTGGAGAGCGCAACACCTGCGGAAATCATGTCAAATGAATATTTCAAATAAGTCCAGTAACTATTCCTTATCCTGCCTTCGAACAAGTCTGCCCTTGAAAGATAGTAATAGGCACGGGCGATATCCAGCTCGGTTTCATATTCTGCCGGAATATTTTCGTCAATCCATAATTTTAGCAAGCCGTAATCAATTCCGCCATAGGTAACTTTTTTCGCTTCCGCATAGGCAGTTGCCTTGAAAATCGCGCGCACGTTTTCGAAAATATCCTTTTCCCTGTCCCTTCCGCCAAGCAAACGGGATTGCAGGTCATTTATTGCAGAACGGACATCGCCATTGGAAGATTCCGCAATCCTTGCAATTAATTCTTCTGGCGCATCAAGCGACTCTGACTCGTTAATTCTTACAAGAACCTTTGCAATTGAAGTCTTTGTAACCCTCTTGAATGGGGCAAGCTCGCATTCGTTTCGGATTCCAGCAAGTTTTTTGTCCCAAATATCAACGGCCGTAAGAATTATCGGGCATGAATTCGTCCTCAACAGCTTAGAAATTGCCGCGATTCCGCCAGAATCTGCTTTTTGAAAAGCATCAACATCGTCAATGAGGAGAATTTTCTGCTTTCCAGACAGTGAACCTGAAGCTATGGCATTTGAAAATACGCGTTCTATGCTTCCCTTGTCCCTCAAGTCGCTTGCACTCATCTGAATTAGCTCCAAGTCGTATTCGTTCTTTAGCGCGTAAGCAACCGTAGTTTTGCCAGTTCCAACCGGCCCGTGGATAAGGAGCGGTCGATGCTTCTTGTTCCTCAGCCAATCCAGAACCCAGCGCCTGATTTGCATCCTGGTCTCGTCGTTGCCAGCAAGGCCGTCAAGATTTTTAGGCGCGCATTGGAGATAAAGAAGCATATGGAATAGTATTGGTGACTAATGTTTAAGAGGCTTGTTTTCTAGGCTTAATGCGCCATTGCCTCAAGCGTGTGCAAGATACCTTCCACTCTGCCTACTAACGGATGGCCTGCAAAAGTTTTCACCATATACCCGAACCTTCCAAGAAAGAACTGGACTGGAAGGAAACTCTCGGCGATTGCCTTCTGCATATCTGCAACGTACCGTTCGGAGGTGTAGAACGCCAATTCCAATTCGTCCCGAAGCCCGTCAATAGTATCTGCCATAACTGAGCCATGGCTGGCATCGAACTTTTCCCATGGAATCCGGCCGTCCGCACCTCGCACATTGTTTGGATAGCAGTCTCCCCACACTTTTGTTCCAGGAAACGGAGTAAACTGAGGGATATATGCGATAAGAAGCCCTGGAATTTTTGAGAATAGTTCGAACCCTTTGCGGACATCTTCTTCACTTTCGCCGGGATTGCCAATCATGTAATCCCCAACGCATGGAATCCCGTGCTTATAGGAGTAAGCAACGGCAGACCTAATCCGTTCGGAATACAAAAACGGAATGGAACTATCCTGTCCTTCTATGCACAGCTGCCCGAATCGCTCTCTTTGTTCTGGCGTCAGCAATGCCCGAATCATTGGAATCTTATTGTACATGCGCAAAACAGATGGATTGAAACTTTCTACTCCAATCGTAAAACTGGAGATCCCAGCTTTTTTCATTTCATCTATCATTCCTTCGTATTTAGGATTGGTC
>JBAYGV010000075.1:0-5521 GCA_041666445.1 Candidatus Micrarchaeia archaeon
ATAAAGAATTTTACCAACGACACAGTAACCGTGGAATACGTTTTCCTGGATGGGCAAACATTCAACTTCAATGGCATGCCGCAGAAGGTAATCGGGATAAATAACGATTCCGCGACCTTGAAATTTGCAGTTGAAAAAGACCAGAAATACCTTGCAAGCCTAAGGACCGGGGCTCCGGGCTGGGTTACTATCCTGGACGTTACCAACGATACATTCACTGTTGATGAAAACCATCCTCTTGCAGGGAAGATGCTTTACTTTACTGTTACTGTGAAGAACATCGCCGGGTGAATATATGCGATTTAAGTGGCTCGGAAGAACGGAAAGGAGATATGACCAGTTGGCAAGGCAAGTTGGAATTATTCCACCATCCGATCAGCCTCCTGAAGTTCAGGCTAGAATGAGGCAATGGGATCGCAGAATAATGGTATGGGGAATTGGAGGCACGCTTGGCGCTGCAGCCGTTCTTTTGGGATTGAAATTTGGCAGTAATTTGTATATGAGCGGGGAATTACGCCCGAGCATGCCAAAATCCGTTGCTATTTTTTGCAAGGTAAAGCCTGCGCCAGAGCCAATAATAAATTTTTCAGCATTAAGAAGCCCGGCTGCAGTTCGTGCGGCGATTCCAGAAGGCTGCGAGGCTCAAATTTGCGAGCAAAATCAAGGCGTTCTTGCCAACTGCAAATCCGCTACAGATGAGGAAGTCGCCCAGCTTGCAATAACTCAAGTCCAGAAGGATGAGCGTGCCAACCATGTTGGCTGGGGATTTGGGCTTCTTGGTTTGGCTGTATGTGCTATCGGAATTATCCGCAGTTCTCTTAAGGAAAGAAGATATTCGCGGGAAATACGTGAGTTAACTGCCAAACATCCAGAAGAAGGCGCAACAACTCCGCCAGCCTAGTTTTATACTCAGTAATCCGTTAGTTTCCTAAATGCTCCTTTTTTTATTTCTTCAAATGCAAGCACCGAGCTTCCAGCAACAACTAATATCGCCCAGGTTCCTGCCCCCAGCGCCTTGGTTGAGAACATATCTTCCAATCCCGGCAGCTCGATTATCGCAACCAGCAGCAGTCCTAGCCCCATTAGCGTTGCAATAAGATATTTGTTCGATGCTAAACTGGAATAGAACGGTTCCTTTGAGGAACGGCAGTTAAGCGCGTTGAACAGCTGAAGAAGGACAAATACTGCAAATGCGGCCGTAGTGGCAATCGCAGGGTTCTTTCCAGAGTAATACCAAAAAACTGCAAGCGTAACTGCAACCATGAAAATGGCCGAAGTTAGTATGGAAGTTGCCATGCTTTTCGTGAGTATGTTCGTGCCCCTTCTCGGTTTTTCCAAAAGAACTCCTTTTGCGGCTTTTTCAAATCCAAGCGCAAGGGCCGGCGGCCCGTCCATTACAATATTTATGAAAAGTATCTGTATGGGGCCTAAAATATACGGCAAATCTGCAAAAAACGATATGAAAAACAGCGTAAGTATCGCTACGTTGGTTGTAAACTGGAACCTTATGAAATTCAATATATTGCTAAATATTGTCCTTCCATATTTTATTGCAGATATCAAGGTTGCGAGATTGTCATCAAGCAGGACCAAATTGCCGGCTTCCTTGCTCACATCGGTTCCGCTGCCCATTACGACTCCGACTTGGGCTTTTTTGAGTGCCAGCGCATCATTAACTCCATCCCCGGTTACTACTACAACTTCTCCTTTTGCAAGCAGCATTTCAACTATTTTCAGCTTGCTTAGCGGAGTTGAACGAGCAATTATCCCAAGATTGTCCAATCGTTTGGCCAATCCCGCTTCCGGAAGCTTTTCAAGGTTTTTCCATTCGTCCGCCTGACTGTTTTCTTTTATCAGCCCGACTTCTTTTCCAATCGACATCGCAGTCTTGACGTTATCCCCGGTTAGCATAAGCACACGTATTCCTGCGTTTCTTGCAATCTCAAGCGTTTCTGCGGATTCCAGCCTTGGCGGGTCGCTGAATGCCATAAAACCAAGGAAAATCAGGTCTTTTTCAACATCAGTTTCCGTTTTTACTCCAGCTTTTGCTTTTTTGTAGGCAACTGCCAAAACTCTCATTCCTTCTGAAGCCATGGAATTAAGCTCTTTTTCTGCAGTTTCCATTTCTTTTTTTCCTGCTTTCGTTATCCCTTTCGCATTTTCTATATCGGTACATAATCCAAGCACGATTTCCGGCGCTCCCTTCACTATTGCGAGTTTTTCGCCATCCACCTCATAAATTCCGCTCATCATTTTTCTGTGCGAGTCAAGAGGGTTGAACTCGATTGGCTGTGATTTTTTTATTTTGTGCACATCTATTCCGCGTATTTCTGCCGTGTGAAGTATCGCACGGTCCATTTCGTCCCCTACAAATCCGAGTTCAGTTACTTTGGCGCTATTACAGTAGGATGCAAATTCCAGCAATCTCGTTCCATCGCCCATTTCTTTGGTGTCAAATCCATTTCCCCTGTAAAATATCCTGCTTAACTCCATCTTGCCTTTGGTTACCGTTCCCGTCTTGTCTATTACCATTACGGTTGCATTCCCAAGCGTTTCAACCGCGTTTATTTTCCTTACCAGCGCGTTATGCTCTGCCATCTTTTTTACGCCCATGGCCAGGACAATTGTCAGTACGGTGAGGAGCCCTTCTGGGACTGCAGCGACCATAAGAGATATGGCAAGAACGAACAATTCGCCTATTTCTCTCGACTGGGAAATTCCAATGACAAAAAATACTGCGATTATGGCTATCGATGCAATGCTTACTTTCTTTCCGAGCGAATCCAGGGATTTCTGAAGCAATGTTTCTTCGCTTTCTATTTCCGAAAGCCTTGCTGCAATTTTTCCAAGTTCTGTTCCGTTCCCTATTTCAGCAACCACTGCCGTAGCTTTGCCTTGGACAACAAATGTGCCTGCATAAACCATATTTATGCGTTCGGAGAGCGGGGCATTCTCAGATATTATATTCGCAGTCTTGACCACTGCCATTGATTCTCCAGTCAATGGGGATTCGTTTATCTGGAATCCGAATGCTTCGATTATCCTGCAATCCGCAGCTATCTTTTCCCCTTCTTCAAAATGGATTATGTCCCCGGGAACCAATTCGCTTGCATCGATTACTTCGTGCTTTCCATTCCTGGTTACAATTGCCTTTGGGGACTGGAGCGCCTTAAGTGCACGCATGCTTTCATCTGCCTTATATTCGAGTGCAAATCCAAAAATAACGCTTAATCCAATTGCAAATGCTATGCCTATTGCATCCTCCCCATGGCCTATGTAAAATGAAAGGATTGCGGCAACAATCAAAAGCCAGAGCAGGAAGTTCTTGAATTGGTCTATTAGGATGTCCAATGCAGTCCGTTTATGCCCTCCCGAGATAAGGTTTGACCCGTATTTCTTTTGCCGTCCTGCGACTTCGGTTGTGCTAAGGCCTTCCTTTGTTACGTTAAAATGGGTCAGGGCTTCTTCTGAGCTTATTGAATGAAAAGTAATCTGTTGTTCCATAGGGTTCAATTGAATTGGAAATCTTATTAAGTTATGCCGTAACGCTGGTTGACGATGCCTCAATCCATTTCCTATCTCTTTGCAACTTTCCCTACTGGCTTGCCTTCAACAACCATTTTTTTGTATTCTTCTGCCTTTTCAGGATATATTGAATCATCCCTCAATTTTCATCTGCCATTATGTTTTGCTAACGTCTATTCCTACTTTTCTTCTGTCATGTCATTTTTCAGGAACGAAAGCTTCTGCTTTACGAATACTTTGCTGTTTGACGGGACATTTTCGTTAATCACAACTCCAGAATTAACCCAGGAATTTTCACCGATTATTTTCCCTGGCATTGTGCATGATAGGACGCCAAATTTTACGTTATCGCCAATAATCGCGCCCATCTTTTTCCTTCCAGAATTTACCCATCCCTTTTCAGTGAGAACATTTACGGTTCCCTCATCAAACCTATAATTCGCCATTTGGGTTCCTGAGCCGAAATTTACTCCGTTGCCAATTACAGAGTCTCCGATATAAGCAAGATGTTTTGCATTTACATTATCGAAAATTATGGAGTTCTTTACTGTTGTCGATTCCCCGATTTCACAGTTCTTTCCAATCGAGTTAGTTCCGCGTAAATATGCATTCGGGCCGATTTTCGTTCCTGCCCCGACATAGCACATTCCTTCAACATAGCTGTTGAATATCTCCGCGCCCTTTTCCAAAATTACTTTTCCGCGGATGGTTGAATTTTCTATTTTTCCTTCCCCATCGTCGTGTTCCATTTTTGAAAGTATGAAATCGTTTGCATCGAACAAATGCCATGGATAGCCTACGTCCATCCAGAATCCGTCAACAACTACTGCGTTCGCTCCCACAAACAGGTTTACTATTTCGTATTCGCCTCTTGGGGATTTTGGTATGCTCCTTATTTCATTGAATATTCCGGGTTCCATGCAATAGATTGAAAGGTTTGCCAAATCGCTTTTCGGGTGAATTGGTTTTTCCTCAAAAATACTTACCGTGTTGTTCTTGTTTAGCTCTACTACGCCGTAAAGATGCGGGTGCGCAACTTTCTTTACTGCTAACGTTATGCCTCCTTTCTTATGGCCGTCAATAACTTTTTTTATTACGCTTGCTTCGGTTACGATGTCTCCGGCCAAAACTACGAACGTCCCGTTAATCTTTGATTCCGCGGATAGGATTGCTTCCGCAGTCCCGTTCTTTTTTCCTTGTTCAACGAATTCAAGTTTCATTCCGAGTTTGGCTTCTATTGACTTGAAATATTCGATTATTTGTTCTTTCAGGTAGCGGACAACTATTACGGCTTCAGTTATTCCTGCTTTTTTGGCTTCCAGCAATAGGTGATGGAGAAGCGGTTTTCCTGCGACCTGCAGCATTACCTTTGGTCTTGTATTCGTGAACGGTTTCAGCCTTACTCCTTCCCCTGCGGCTAGTATGATTGCTTTCATAAGTATATTGTATTCCGTATAGTCTATAAATTTTATCCAACACCATATTTCCGTGAACTCTCTTGCTTTAGCTGGGAAACAGCCCGCATGTTCGAAAGAGCCAGTGTCAGCCTTGCGCGGGAGGGAAGCGTTCCGCGAAGCAATTGCAGAACTTCGGAACCACTTAGCCAGGGATTCCTCGACTACCCTTGAAGATTTAATGAGATTAAGGGCAGGAATGCTCGAACTAATGGCAAAAGCCGGGGTTCAGGTTCCGGTTCATGATGCGTTATTCAGGGAAGAACTGGAGCCAGTTGCAAGGAGAGATCTTATTTTTCCTTCAGACCAGATTGCTGTTTCGGTGCTTGCTGGAGAACCATATTACGTTGTTGATGCGAGGATAAAGTTCTTGAGAATTTTAGAACGGGATGTCCCGAATGAATTTATGATGCACACAATTTTACTCTCACTTGGTTCTTTTAATTTTGGCGGTTTACGTCATGAAATGCCAGAACGGCCTAGACTTTGGGAATACGAAACATTTCGTAGACCTATGATGATTGGTTCGTTTGGTTTAGTCG
>JBAYGV010000076.1:0-5491 GCA_041666445.1 Candidatus Micrarchaeia archaeon
AAACGTCTTTTCCGCTTAGGATTGATTTTGTTTTCTTGACCGGGACGATATAGCGCTTGAGGAATTGCTCGTACTCGCTGAGCTCGCCTATCTCACTTCCGAGGATTATTTTGCAGGCGGATTTGAAAGCGGAATTCAGGTGGTCGTTGGTTTTTTCCATGTTCTTCACTTCCGTTTGTTTCCCAGTTCTATCCATTTCATTATTTCGGAATGAGCGCTATCAAAATTTTCCAGCTTCCCGAAAACTAGCTGGGAGAGTTCCGGGTTCCAGAGTTTTTTCTTTTCTTCAAGTTTTTTGATGAATTCTGATTTCGAGAATTCCAAATTGTAGTATGCGAGCTTCTTGTTTACAAGTTCCAAATTGAATTTGACTCCCTTTTTCCTTATCAGGAATGCCAAATCATAAACATCTCTTGCTTTTTTTCTGGTGATTATGGCGCGTATTTTTTCTGATGCAACTTCATTAAGCGTCATCCCATTGATTATTTTTACTGGCAACAAATATAGCTCTACGCTCAATTTCAGCGGCAATGGCGCGTCAACAACTTTTTCCCGTTCGCTTATTTCTACATAAACGTGGCATATATCCTTTTCAGATGTATTCAGCGGCCCCTTTGCGCTTATTCTGAATGATACGCCTCCGGTTGGGGTTTCTATTTTCTTTAGCGAGCTCTCAATCCCCAGCATGCGGAGCGATTCCATTGTGCGTTCCCCCATATCTGGAGGCAGTTTTCCGTTTGCAGTGAAATCCAAATCTTCGGAAAATCGGTCAAGCCCATGGAAGAACCAGAGATAGGTGCCACCCTTGAAGATTAGCGGGTATTCTGAAAGAGAAGTTAATGCTACGCTCTGGATGTAATGTTTTTCCTGCTGCCATGGCTTTAGGTTGTTCATCTTTGCTATTTTTTTGAGCATTTCAGGGTCAATCATCCAGCCACCGTTCTATTTTCTTTTTTCCGTTTCCATGAAACCTATTTTTGTAATTTAACAGCAGTTCTTTATTAAGTTTCGGCAAAATCTCTTTTACCTCTTCCCTTGATATTAAATTCAAATAAATCCCGTCAATTACTGCCTTTTCAGGAGTTGCCATGAATAAGTAGCTTTTTTCTTTTTTGTGTTTTTCATATCCGTATAGCAATGATGGCGGTATCTTATGGTAAACTATCCCGATTTCAGTTTTTCTTATGCTGTTTTTGGTGGTTACGCATTCGATATTTGCCGGAACTTGGGTTATTAGGTTATGGAACAATAATGCGGAACGAAGTGAAACGTAAGCAGGTTCAATCATCTGGCTTGCTATAACCTGCTCGTCTTCGGAAAAAGATATTTTTCCCCGCAATATCCTTTTTACAAGCCCTTTGTTCACCATTCGCGATGCATAAACTTTTGCAATCTCTTTCGGCTTTCCGATTATGTTAGCTAATTGCTGGATTGAGAAAACTGCCCGTCCGCTTGCGATTGCATTTTCTTTTATTTCATAAATATTTGTCCTTTTGTTCACATTATCACTTGGAGGTAACAATATTGTTACCTGGGAATGATATGATAGTCAATATTTAAAAAGCAGATGGTCTTTCACTTGCGCTCCAGATTATAGATGTCGATTTTCAATCGCTTATCTATTTTCAGTTTCTCGACTAGTTTATCTATCACGATTTTCTTTACTCGCATGTATTCGTCCCTTCCGACTTCAACATTTCCAATAGCGTATCGTTTCGATTTAGTATTGAAGCAGAACATGCAGTTGTCCATGTTTTCGCAATTATGGCAGAACATTGAGTTTGCGCAGTTGGTGCAGCTATCGCATTCAAAGCACGCGGTAAGATTGACTGAGCTTTCGCAGCGTATGCAGAATTTCGAATAGGATGCCCTGAACGAGCCGAATACTGCTTCGGTATCAACCGCCAAGGTGCAATAGGCGCAGTTTTTCCCAAACATTAAATCACCAATATAATATGCACCCGTTCCATGGTCTATGACAGCGCTTTTCATTATGTTTTTGTTATCCCCGTCCCATGCGTTTACTGGGAATATAGCAATGCTGCCCATCTTTTCCATAATCTTCGCTAAGCCGTCGCTGTCTTCGATAGCAATCCTTAATTTGGCTGCTTCTTCTGCTTCTTTTCTGTTTGCAATCCTGTCTTTTGGTATCTCTTCAAAGAAATATACTGGGTTGTAGTATACTTCTTTCCCAAGCACGGTTTTTGCAGTTCTTACTTTTTTTATCCGTTCGCACAAGTACTTTTCGTATTCTTCTGGCAAGCCTATGCTTTCTCCGAAAATTGATTTCGAGGCGGATTCGAATGCGCTGTTTATCGGCTTCAAATCCCCAGCTTCCTCTATTTTTTCGGGGTGCATTAGTGCTAACGATTCCATTGTTTTTTCATCTAGCGGAGCCGTCCTGAACATAGAGTAAAATTCCTTGTTTTTTTCTATGTATTCCCTGCTTTCGTCCAAAAGTTTTTTTCTCAATTCCATATATTTGTCTTTTGGAAGTTCATTATTTCCTATGCAATATCTTTTCGAACGCTGGTTAAACGAAAACATGGTATGCATGCAGCCGTTGCAGCTATAGCAGAAAAACAAGTCAGAATTGTTCGCAGACATGTAGGTTTCAAAGCACCTAGTCAAGTTATCTGCATAGGATACGTTGATTACGTATTTGCAGCCCGGAGAGAACGACGCGCCGAACGCATATTCGCTTCCGTGCCTCAGATATATAGAATTGCTAACATATTTGGCTGAAAATATGTTGTGCGATTTTGAAACGTAATTGCAATCAGTGCAGTTGTCGCTTTCATCTATATGGCTTGAATTGCCGAAAATCTTGTTGCCCGCGTAGCCTATCCTATCCCGAATTGCTTCTGTTATGGAATCAATATCTTTTATCTTGTTCACATCTATTGGTCCGTACTTTTTATCAAAATCAATTTCATCCTGCGAGATGAATTTTGCCCCATCTCGGTAAAGCCATGAGGATAGCAAGACATCCTTCCCGGAAATGGACGATTTCTTTTTGACTGGCGGGTAGTGCCATCTCGATAAATAGTTAGTTAGTTCATCGAGCGTAACATTGCACTCTCCGAAAATAAGCTTGAATGTGATTTGGAACGCGTCGTTGATATCCATTGCCCTGTCCTCTACTTTTTTAGTTTACAACTTCAAGAAATTTTCCATAATCCTTTCCCCGTGCTCGGTATGCCACACTTCAGGATGGAACTGCAATCCGAATATCTTCCGTGTTTTATGCCTCATCGCTTCAACCCCGCACGTTTCCGAGTGCGCTAAAGAAACAAATTCATCCGGCATTTTCTTTACTTCGTCGAAATGGGAAACCCAGGCATTGAACTCTTTCGGAACGCCTTTTAGTATTTCGTCTTCATCATCAACAGCAATCTTCGCAATCCCATACTCCGCGCTCTTCCCTTTTTCAACCTTTCCCCCGAGCGTGTACGCGAGCAATTGGTGGCCAAAACAAATCCCGAGCAGCGGGACGTTTAGTTTTCCGTTACCAACCTGCTTTACTATTTCCTCGCTGACCCCATTATTTCCAGTAGTAACCGAACTCGGGCCCCCAGATAAAATTATTTTCTCTATCTTTCCGTTCGAAGCAAGCTTTTCGAAATCCGAGTAGGAAAACGTCTTGTTGTTCACTATCTCCGCTTCGAATTCCAAATCCCTACAGTTCCTTTTTATCAAATGCGTGTATTGCGAGCCATTATCAATTATCAGAATCATTGTTCCACCTTCCCATAGCAAAATCCGTATGCTTTCCTTATCTTTTCGCTGTTAGCATATACTTCTTGCCCATATTCTGTTTCCTTTCCATTGTATGCCGAAAGCCATTTTTGTATGTTTGCATCCGTCCCGCGTGGTTTCTTTTCCAGCATCATTATTCCTGCTGCCCAGAAATTTAGCAATATATCTGTGTTAGTTCCCCAGATGTCTGTTGGGAACTTAAACATCATATATTTCCCGCCCCGGTTTCCCATGCGTTCATTAAGTTTCCTGAACCAGTAATCATCATCCTTGTTATAGCTCGCCAGCGTATTGTTTCTGTCGTTTATCTGGCAGACTCCGGAATCCGTGCTTCCGTTGGAATTTAAGTGATGCTTGTTCGGCCTGAGCATGCTTTCTTTTTCAGCTATTGCAAGGAAACGCGCCGGGTTAATATGAACTAGATTTCCAATTACTACTGCTGAATATGTAATTTCATGCAAATCTTCCATTGCAACTGCCTTGAAATCCTTGCTTGCCTTCCTTTCCTTGCAGTAATTGTTAACCGCGCTTTCATTCGCCTTTAGCCATGCTGCGAAATGCTCGGGCTTTATTCCCCGATGGGTTTCCATTATCTTGAAAAGCGTTTTGCAGAAATATTCGAATCGTTCCGTATTCCCGAATCTTTCAGCCATTTTTGGCATTGCATCGTTTAGCGCGTCCCTTACGTCCTCCCAAGTATATTTTCTTATTGTGAGCGAGTCAGAACGGCATACCTGCGTGCATCTATCTGCTTCAACGTTCCCTAGCTCAGCAACGAAAACCTGCCCGCCTTGCCCAACCGCTTTTCGCCCACCCATAATGTTATTTCGTTAGGCATATTTTTAATCTTAGGGAGGTTCTGCTCATTTAACCTTAAAAACCAACGTTTATAAATACTTTCTACCACATATATCTATTGGATACCATGCCATACAGACCTAGCCCTGGAGATATCAAAAGATTTCAAGAATTTGATGCTTACGCTGCATTGGGGGTTAGCAGGGCTGCTACTCCGGAAGAAATAAAGAAAGCACACCGTACTATGGTAAAGCAATTTCATTCAGATCTTCATCCTGGAGACGAGGTAGCAGCAAAAAAATTCAGAGAGGCTGTCGAGGCATATGTAATTTTTTCCGACCCGGAAAAGCTTGCAGTTTATCTTTCCATTCACGACGAAAGAATCGGTTTAGGGTTTGGTTCTGTTCGTGGTCAAAATGGAAGAGTCTGGAATCCATTCGGCAATCCATTTGAAGACGTTCGGGCTGCGGGTGGAGCGAATTTTGCTGATTTTTTCGAAGATTTATTTGGCAAGGGAGTGAGAATAAATCCAAGAGATTTTATGGATGCTGGTTTTCGGGCTACTGACCCATTCTCTTCAGGGTCTGAAGCTAGGCAGCGAGGAAGAACCGTTCATCAAACTTTCGGTGAACAAGTTGCGCATTTAAAATTTTATAGGGATTGGGAGCATTTAATCGAAATGTCCATTTCGGCTGGCAAGCTATCTGAAAAAATTGCTGCAGGAAAAGCCGCAGTTGATGTTCTTAGGGAAAAGGGCGACCACGTTAACCTGAAGAGTATTATTAATAATGAACCCGGCGGGTTTGTCTCTGAAGTAATGCTATATGCAAGAGCCGGCTATGTTGAAGTCTGGACTGCCCAACTTCGTGAATATGAAGAAACTGGAGATTTTGAATCATTAATTCGAATGCGGGATTCCGATGAATTGCCTGAA
>JBAYGV010000077.1:0-5424 GCA_041666445.1 Candidatus Micrarchaeia archaeon
TATGAATCGCTAGCTTACGAAGTACCGTTAGAAGATAGGAAAGCAGTTGCAGAATGGGTTGATGGTAATAAAAATGCCGCCGTTGATCTTCTTAAGCATTCCCTCCAGGTATACAAGAACGAGGATAATTACGCCGCAGAACGCATTCGAGCATCCGGGGATGCACTGGCATTAAAACAATTGGAAATGCTTGATGTTGCTTGCGGTTATGTCAAACCGCGGGGGGAAACCAATCCAAACGAAACAAGAATAGCAGATGCAGTTGCATGGGTTGCTGCGACTTCCGAACATTTATCTGAAGAACTTCTCGGAAAGCAATACAAGGCCGCTGGGCTTGAAGTAGACCCAAATGACCCGAAATTTAAACGGGCAAGAGATGCGGATGTAGCACTTCACTTATACCGGGATGCTGTTGAAACCCATAATGAAATGCAGGCTGATGCATTGAAAGCACTATTTACTCCAGATATTGTGAAATGGGCAGAAAATCAGGTGCAATTCAAGGATAATGCTGGAGTTCAGCATACGCTAGAACAAATGCAAACTGGCTCTACCGAAGAGATTAGGGCTAGGGCTAAAGCTGGTTTTGCAGAGTATCTTGCGAATTCATCCACTTTTAAAGAATTTGAAATAGATAAGCTTGCTGACCTATCTCTACCAGAAACATCGCATTCGAGGTCTGCAATATTCAATGTCGATTCCGATTATATTGGCGCTCAAGGTGATTTCCGCACTCCGAAAAAGCGTGAAGCTCCGGACGACTATTTCGAAAGGAATAATGATGTTCTTGTGCAGGAACGGAAAGTTGTTGGTGCAATGGCAAATTCCGGGGACCCAACAATGGTTGCCATAAATTCAGTTCTTGAATCAGAACAGTCTGGCGAAGGGAAACGCGATGCATTAGCCCGGCTCAAAAAGCTCAAGGATGAGGATATTGAAGCGGCCTATTCCAAATTGGGTTCTTTTGTCCCGGTTTCATTCCACTATGTTGACCTTCTGAGGGAAAAAGAGGAAAAGCGCACCGCTGAAAAAACGGGCAAGAAATCCAGCTGATGACTATGGGTTTATTAGGAATGCTTCACGAAGCGATGAGCGGAAAACAAAGCCAGCAGATTAGCAAGGGCGATGTCCAGAAATGCCCGCAATGCGGCGAAACTGTACTAATAAATATGGACCGCTGCCCGAAATGCGGAGTGCATATCAAATCCATGTTCAGGAGGAAATGCCCAAAATGCGGCACGATGAGCGAATTGGATGCAAAGGAATGCTCTAACAAAAAATGTAAATATAGCTATGTGGCGGAGCTGAAGCGCGCTGAGCGGACAGTCTATAACTGCCCGCGGTGCGGCTACAAGATGGATGCCTTGCTTACCAGCTGCCCTGCCTGCAATACAAGATTCATGTGATTTTCCATGACACAAAAATTCAAGATAGACCTCAAGACTGATGCAAAAGTTGAAAAAAAAGAGCAGAAGAAAATAATCCATCTTCTTGATTCAGACCAGACCGAGGTGAAGCTGCTTAGCGAAGATGATGTTGGGCAGGCGGTAAAAATAATGGGAAAATGCTCGTTCGAAGTGACTGAAAAAGAAGTTTCAGACATAATCAAGATGGGGTTTAGCTATGGGGCCTATGTGGACCGTATGCTGATTGGTGTTTCCCTTGCATGGCCCGCCCACTATGATGAAGCTGCGGAAGATATCGCCGGAGAAAATCCAAATGCGATTTACAACGAAGACCCGGCAGTTCTTCTTGCCTATGAAGGCCGCGGCGTAAGGCGGATACTGCTTAGGAAAAAAGAGGAGGAAGCAATAAAGCATGGTTTTGCCTATTCTGTTGCCTACCTATACGAAGATGTCCCGAAGGGCGAGGTCAGCAGCTATATCCGTGAGGCAGGAAGCCAGCTGGAAAAGCTCTATCTTTCTGAAAAATATGCATTCCATAAAACAAAAAAAGGAGTTTTGGCGGTTAAGAAATTAGTTTGAACTG
This sequence comes from Candidatus Micrarchaeia archaeon, assembly GCA_041666445.1. Taxonomy (GTDB): domain Archaea; phylum Micrarchaeota; class Micrarchaeia; order Anstonellales; family Bilamarchaeaceae; genus JBAYGV01. The sequence continues at coordinate 1,990 of JBAYGV010000077.1, forward strand.
CTGTTGCCGCATTTTTTGTAATCTTTTGTTTTTTCCATATATTTTTTCGTATTTTTTCCCCGATTTTTCACGAATGTTTTTATACTTTCCCCTCGATATACGTGTATATTTTTTGAGGGTGAATCTTGATGGTAGCTGTAAACGAGGGAGAAAGGAAGAAATACTTGAATAAAACCGTCCAGCAAATTGATTTGGAAAGCTCTAAATCCATTAAAGAACTTGTAGACTCTTTTCAAGGAGCATCTATCCAGGCGCGGGGGATAGGCCAATGCGCCAAAGTTTACGAGAACATGCTTACGGACGAAGATAGGCCGGTAATTATTCTTGGCTTGTCCGGGGCGTTGATTGCCGGAGGCTTAAGGAAAGTAATCCGAGATTTGGTAAAAAACAATTTAGTTGACGTTATCGCATCAACTGGCGCGGTAATGTACCAGGATTATTACCAGGCACGCGGCTATAAACATTATGTGGGAGATCCTGCGGCGGATGATGTAAAACTCAGGGAACTTTTTATAGACCGGATTTATGACACCTATGTTGACGAGGTAAAATTTGACGAGACCGATGAGCACATTTCACGATTGATAGAGAAGCTTCCAGCCGGGGATTATTCTTCGCGCCAAATTCTTTCCATGCTTGGAAAGGACGCAAACGATGAGAATTCTATTCTTTATCAGGCATATAAGAATGGCGTGCCGGTGTTTTCACCAGCGCTTTGCGACAGTTCGATTGGCATAGGCTATGTGAAATATTATTCAAGGCACCTGAAAAAAACATTTAAGGATAGGGCAACACTGGATATGATAAAAGACAATTACGAGATAGTGAAAATAATCCAAAAAGCGAAGAAAACCGGCGCCATCTATATTGGCGGAGGAACCCCGAAAAACTGGGTAAATGACGCAGTAGTAATGGTCACCTACATTACCGGGCAGGAATTCCCGGGCCATACCTACATATTCCAGCTTACTACGGATGTCCCGCATTGGGGCGGGCTTAGCGGTTCAACGCTTAAGGAAGCCCAATCTTGGGGGAAAGTTTCCAAGAAAGCGACCAAGGCGACGGCCTATGTTGAAGCAACCGTTTCGCTTCCTCTTGTTGCCGGCTATATAATGCAAAAGCCAGAACTTTACAAGGACAGGAAAAGGCTGAAATTCGATTGGGATGCGTCAGATGGATTAAGCATAGAGTAGATAGGGATAGACTGCGTTTTACTTTTTTTCTATTCTTTATTTTTTGCGTTTGTTTAAAATCAGGCTTGCGAAATACCCTGCCCCGAACCCGTTGTTTATATTCATCACCGCCACTCCCGGAGAGCACGAGTTTAGCATTGAAAGAAGCGCGGTTATTCCCTTGAAGTGCGAGCCATAGCCAATGCTTGTAGGGACTGCAATTACTGGCTTGGTAGTCAGTCCGGAAACTACGCTTGGGAGCGCGCCTTCCATTCCTGCAACAACAATTAAAGCATCGGCAGAGCGTATTCTCTTCAAATTGGAAAGCAGGCGATGAAGCCCTGCAATTCCAACATCGTAAAGCCGTTCCACTTTATTTCCCATGAACTCTGCAGTTATCGCAGCTTCTTCTGCTATCGGGATATCCGTAGTTCCGGCGGTTATTACCAGGATTGTTGCCCTGTTCTTTTTCTTGGTTTTGTTTATTGCGCCATTCGAATTCGTTTTGCATCCGATGCTTATTATTTTCGCATCTTCATGGTATTTTGCGTTTGGAAATTCCAGCTTGATTGCAGAATATATCTTTTTATCCGCCTTGGTTGCCAGCACTGCCTCCCCGTACAAATAAAGTTTTTTGGCAATTGCAACAATCTGCTCCGGCTTTTTTCCTATGCAAAATATGGTTTCCGGGTAACCCTTTATTTTTTTCCGCCTAAGGTCTACCTTTGCAAATCCAAGTTCGGAATAATTGGAAGTATTTTTTTTGTTTTTTTTCATGTGAGAACGACCACAATATATCTATTTCTTTATCCCATAATTCAGGTTTCCGGATTTAAAACCTCCCATATCCATCGTTACGTATCTGAATCCTAATTTTTTAAATGCTTTCGAGATTTTTTCAGAATTTTTCAGCAGCCTTCCAAAATCTTTTCTCTCAACCTCTATTCTTGCGATTTCCCCATGGAACCTTACCCGGAAATTCTTAAGTCCGATTCCGAAAAGCGCATCTTCTGCCTTTTCTATCATACTAAGCTTTTCAGGAGTAACCTCAATCCCATAGGGTATCCGTGATGCAAGGCAGGGGCTTGCAGGCTTGTTCCAATTTGGCAATCCAAGCTTTTTTGCTGCAGCAATTATTTCTCGTTTTGTCATTCCCGCATTCTTTAGCGGGGAAAGCACGTTGAATTTATCTGCAGCTTTCATTCCCGGGCGGTAATCGAGTGCATCATCTGCATTTGCGCCATTAAGGATATGCTTGAACTTCTTTTTCTTTGCGACCCGCTTAAGCATTCCATAAAGGTTCATTTTGCAGAAATAGCACCTCTGCGGTGTATTTTTCGAATATTTTTTATCGTTGATTTCTTTCGTGTTGATTATTATATGCCCAATTCCGATTCCTTTTGCGATTTTCCTTGCCTGCGCCAACTCGCGCTTTGGATAGGAATCGGAAACAGCGGTAACCGCAATTGTTTTTTTCTTTCCAAGCTCATCTGCGCATATTTTCAGGATAAGCGTGCTGTCCACTCCTCCGGAAAAGGAAACGATTGCATTTTCGAGTTTTCTTATTTCCCGCCTTAGCCGTTTGAGTTTCCCGGCTATTTCTGCGCGGTTTTTTTCTTTCGTCATATATTTTTTTCTACTTATCTAATATATATACTTTTAGTGCAAAAAGAAATTCATGAAAGGGATACTGCCATTCTTGTTGCTAATCCTATTGTCATTTTCAATGCTTTCCGGGATTTCTTTTTCAGCCCAAACGCAAATGTTCAGCCTATTCAACAGCTGTTCTGGCCAATCGTCCATATTGGTTCCTGCAGTAATGGGAAACGAAGGCGGGCTTGTGAAACTATCCGTAAGGCTTGTGCCCGGGAACGGGAGCGCATTTCTTACTACCAACCCGCGTACTGGGGTTTCGACCCAGGAATCGGTGGATAATGCAATTTCCTACCTTCTATCGGAATATAATCTGCCAAGCAGGAATTGCGACATTTTAGTATCTATCGACAGCAGCGATGCGCCTGGTTTTGTCGATGGCCCGAGTGCGGGTGCTGCCATTACCGCTGCCATCTATTCTGCCGCATCTGGAAAACCTCTCCGCCAGGATGCAATTGTTAGCGGGGAAGTTGATAGCTATGGCAATGTGCTTCCGGTTGGCGGGCTTTATGAAAAGGCGATGGCAGCCTGGGCTGGCGGGAGGAAATATTTTGTTACGCCTCTTAATAGCATATCCGACCGGATGATGCTGATATCCCTAAGGCAAGAA
>JBAYGV010000078.1:0-5410 GCA_041666445.1 Candidatus Micrarchaeia archaeon
ACATCAGCGTAACCAGAAATTGTTTTTATAGTGTCAACAAAAGATTCGCCTTTTTTTACCGAGCTTGTCTCAATTATGAAATCGATATAGTCCAACCCGTTGCGCACGGCCGCAGTCTGGAAGGATAATTTTGTCCTTGTGGACGGCTCAAAAAACAATGTTGCAAGAACCCGGTTGGATTTTTTCAATTCATGCGTTTTTGCGTCGGATTTTTCCTTTTCCGCAGCCAAATCCAAAATTTGCTCTATGGTTTTCTTATCAATGTCTCTAATAGAAATAAGGTCCATTCACCCACCCTGAGAGGTTATGCTTGCTAAGCTTTTTATTACTTTATAGCCTCATCTAACAGCTATGCTTATTGTCTTTGAAGGGATTGACGGTTGCGGGAAGGGGACGCAAATCGAATTGCTGAAAAAGGAATTAGGAGGAACGCTGGAAATTTTCAAATACCCGACCAACAAAACACCGGAACTTAACGAATTCCTCGAGAAGAAAAAGGAATTTGACCAGCGGGAAGTTTTTCACCTATTCCTGAAAGATATAATGAACGAACAGGACGAAGTCCGCGAGAAGCTGAAAGCAGGAATAGTAGTGCTTGACCGTTACGTATTGTCCACTGCTGCCTATGAAAAAGACGGGATTTCCAGTTCGGAAGCAAAAAAGATAATTTCCGGAATGGGTTTCCTCAAGCCGGATTTGGTCATATTGATGGACATGGACCCAAAAGTTTCGCAGGAACGAAAAAGGAAGCAGAAATCCCTGGACAGGTATGAAGCAGACGTCAAATACCTGGAAAACGTGCGCAAAAACTTCCTCGAACTCGCAAAGGAAAGGTTTTTAACGCCTAATTGGCACATTATTGATGCTTCACAAAGCGTTAGTGTTGTCCATCAAAAAATTATGGATGTCGTGAAGTCTGAACTATCTAGGTTCAGATGTTAGGTAATCTGGCGCGAAGCGCCTTTACTGGTTTTTCCATTCTCGTGAAAAAAGGATGGAGCTAGAGCGAATAGCTGTCATTTATGACAGCGTGATGAGCGTAACTCGGTAAAATAGATTGCCTAGAATAAACTTGTACGCTTCGTTAGTCTAGCCCGGCCAAATTGAGTTTTCAGTCTCGTGTTTCGAGTTCTGAAATAATTTGCCGTAAGGACTCTGGACTTTCAATCCAGTAACCCGGGTTCAAAAGCTTTGCGCTGGCGCGCAAAATTTGCCAGCAAAGCTGTCAATCCCGGACGGAGCATTTTATTTTTCAACAGATGGCAATTTTATCAGAAATTGACAGATTTGGTTATCAAACCAAACTGAAAAATTAAAGTTTTGGGCATTCGAAACTGCAACGCAGTTTAGAATCCTTTTGCTATAAGGCAAAATGGACAGCCCAAAGCATTTTCTTTTTTTATAATTCAGCACTTAATAGGACTCATCCTCGCAACAAGATAATCTGCTGTTTTCTTCACCGCCCAAGACGCCAAAATGGAAACAACCAATGCCATAAAGAAGCTTACAAGATAATTGTTCCAGAGGTATTTCTGCCCGAAATCAATGAAAACTACTAGGAAAAGGAGATGGAAAAAATAAAGCTCATAGGACACGTCTCCTAGAATACTCAAAAACCTGCTTCTGTGCTCTTTCAAAAAGAAATAGAATAGGAATAGCACGCCAAATACGAAGAGAGCCGAAGTCAGCGGGGACGGCAATGTGGGATGAATTGTTGTGCTAAACGCGTCAGTAATTAGGTAAACGCACAAGAAAATCGCCAAACATAGGGCTATCCTGTTTATTACCGGAATAAACGCTTTCGTTGAAAGGAAATTTTCTACAGCTTCTTTTCTATGGGAAATCAACACCCCGAGTGGAAAACAAAACGGATAAACGAACCATTCCAATATGGGCTGCCAATAGGGGCCGCTTTCAAAAGGCCTTAGCCCGACGATGAGAAAACCGGCCAGAAATAGCGATGCAATTTTGTATTCTTTTGATATGCTGCTTTTAATTGCCAAATAATAAACTGCATACCAAAAGAGTATGAATAAAATGAACCATACCGGGCTGAAAGCAAAATTATCATAGATGAAAGAGGTTATACTAGTTGGCATATGATTGCCAAGTACAGGATAGGTAACGGACGGGAATAGAACCCACACAACAGTAAATACGGCCATGTATATGGAAAAAGAAGGCAGCAGCTTCAGGAGGCGTTTTTTGATATAATTTGCTGAATTTGCCAGTTCTAAACGATTGGACTGGTATAATCCATAGCCGGAAAGGAAAAGAAATAGGCCAACTCCATAGCCTCCGCATTTCATCAATAAGCTCGCTCCATATTGAGTATGGACAAGAAAAACCATCAATATTGCCAATCCCTTCATCTCGTTGGTCATCCTGAATGAAAGAAAGCTTTCCGATTTTTTCTCTTTCCAAAATAGGATAACTGCAAGCAGGACAAACAGAATAACCAATTCTTCTATGTAAGCCATGGGCATCTCAAATTAATTTAATAACTAGAAGTTAAAAACCTGCTCGAAATTCAGCCTCAGAAAAATCCTATTTTGATTTGAGCTTTGGAAAAAAAAGCAAGATGGGTATTATCAGGAAAACCAATGGGGCTAGCGATGGATAAACAAACGCTACAAACATGCTAAGCAACGAAATTAACGATATTGTCAATAGCGCCTTCTTAGTACGCTGGATATGCTCATTATTGAGCGATGGCTTGACGAGCCTGCGGTGGTCGGTAGCATATGCCCAAAGCAGGTAATAAATTGTCCCGATAATGAACATGTTAAGGCCGAATAAAAAATCGGCCACAGGATCTTTCGTAAATTCGTTTGTCAATTCCATTGAAAATGGAACGAGTGCGATGAACAGTAATAGGATAACGTTCCCCCAAACGAGTTTCCAATCAACACCTTTAAGGTGGTCAAAAACACGATGGTGGGACACCCAGAAGATGGCAAGCAGAAGGAAGCTGGTTGCATAGTTGACAAAACGGTCGGTTTGGCCAAGAAGCGTTTCACCAACGCTCATTCCGGCCAATGAACTGGGAGACAAAGGAATATTTATCGAAAGGACAAGCATTGTCATCGCAAACGCAAATATGCCGTCTGTCAATGCCTCTATCCTATGCATAGATACGCTTTCCGGTTTTTCTGCCATAGAATGGGTTCGGATAACAAGATTAAATAGATTGCCTTCCCGTCTGGGCAATAGGATTACTAACAGCATCAATCATTAATTTCCTTAATTGCCATTATCGCCCGGTAGGCATCCATCAAATTATTATAGAATGCAAATGAAACGCGGACTGCTCCTGGAAGAAAATTTGCATCCCCTCCGAATTTAGCAAGCTCACTTGCAATTTCATCCAAAATATAAGATGGTTTGCCAAGCAATTGCGACATGACGAGGTGCGCACAGAAACATCCATCCCTAACGCTAATGCCTTTGGCATCCAACTCGCTGGCAAAACGGCCATATTTTAGATAGTGGGAATTGAAAACAAAAATAGGCACCCTGCCTTCACGAGCTGCTGGAGAGTAAATATTAATATGATCAATTTTGGCAAGCTCTTGGTCAAAATATCTTCCCAATTCCGCATCATGGGCAGCAATCTGAACCATACCAACTGCAGAAAGATAATCGATTGCAAAGCCCCATTCGACAGCTCCTTCCAGGTTCTGAGTGCCGGGTTCGAAACGTTCCGGACTATCAGCATAGGCAGTTGCGTTCCTTGATACCAGCTTCACTGCACCGCCACCGCTTACCAAATTACCTACGCGCCAATTTTCCCGTTCACGTACAAAAAGTGCACCAATGCCGGTTGGCCCGTACATTTTATGCGCAGAGACCCCAGCAAAATCCACCCCTAACTCGCCAAGGTCAATAGGAATGTGGCCTGCAGACTGGGCCATGTCGAGATAAATCAAAACCCGGTCTCCTGCAATTTGCCTTATTTTTTCAACGTTGTTAATTGCACCAGTTACGTTGGAAGCATGAACTAGGTTGAATAAAATCCTGCCCGTACTTTTCTTGAGAATATAATTAAACTCGTCAAAATCCACACTTCCGTCCCTAAGAACCGGAACCAGATTGAACCCTACTCCGGCGGCATCGGCGCAATTGCGTGCCGTAACGATTTGTGAGTTGTGTTCAGCTTCAGTAGCCAAAACCAAGCTAATGCCATCATAGTTGAATCGTGTTGCCAAAAGATTTGATGAGCCAGTAGTCCCGCTAGTAAATGCAATGCCGTAATCGTTTGCATGGAAAAAACTCCTTAGCTTGGCTTTTGCACCTTCATAGTCTTCCTGGGCTTGGCGTGCCTCAGCAGAATGCACTGAATGATTGCTTCCTCTTAAATGGCTAAGCCGATATTCAAACATTCGTTCCATTACGCTTCTTGGCTCCTGGCTTGTAGCGCCAGAATCAAGATATACCCTTCCATGTTTTCCAAAGAGCGGAAACTCCCTCCCCCTAATCTCGTCTATATGTGGCAAAAGCCCTGGGAAGAATCGGTTTGCATGGCCGGATGAGACAATGCGTGGAACGTCAATAAAACCGTTGGGCAATAATGGCGGTGATGCTTTGCGAATGGGAATCATATGTGCTATAACCTGTTCCATAGTGTTTATAAAGATTATTCTTTCGGAACGAGTTCAAATTGACAAACTGGCTTGTCCAATCAAACATATCCATTTAAATATATTTCTAAACACTGATAAAAGCTATGATACGCAAATACTTTACTACTGGACAACTTGAAGGAAAACTGGCAAAACAGCCGTTGCTAACACGGCTAGCCGCGCGCGTGGAGCAGATGAAAGGCAGGTATGATACTTATGAGGAGATTAAACCAGTAGTTAGAGTGAGTAAAGCGGTTGGGCTTATTCTGGCAATAAGGGCTAAAACAGAAAAAAAGCAGGCAGCAATGGAAGACTCGAAAGTAACCAGGGCAGTTCTACATTCCCATATCAAACAAGACATAAGGCTATTGACTTTTGACGAAAGAACTACACATGGTTTGGGGATTGTAAAAACATTTCTGCTAGTTGGGCCTCTCCCGCAGGCGTTTGCAGCGGTAGATTTGGCAGTCAGCTATGCCAGATTAGCTATTTTGCCGAAAGGAAATAAGTAATTGCCGGTGTAACCGATGAGTTTGCAGCAAAAAATAATTGAAGCAACTCTTCGATGCCCTCATCCTAGAAAAGCAGAAGCAGTAAATACAATAAAACGACTTTTTGCGGGCCAAACAGTATTTTTAGACGGCCAAGGAGTAAACCTAGCATCTGAACCGAAAGCAGGAGCATTGACAAACATGCTTACCCAAGAATTCGGAATGGATGGCAGATTGTTTATCTATATCGTGGGAACGCCGGGAGGAAAACTTGATTATTTCGTTGCTGACATAGTA
>JBAYGV010000079.1:0-5391 GCA_041666445.1 Candidatus Micrarchaeia archaeon
CAATTTAACTGCTTTCACTTCAGGGTGCGCAGGTGTAAGCATATCCGGATGCGCATAGGGCTTGTAGCCTAATCCTTCCATAGTCTTGTTTATTACGAACGCATCATTAATTGCATTCCCGCTCGGGACGAATTTCTTCAACGCTTCCAAAACGTTTCCATAGGATTTTCTCCCAGTTATCGTTATTGGAATGCCGCTCGCTTTTACAAAATCAAATGCCTTGGAAACAATGGACACATTTATGCTCGAAAGAATCCCGGAAACTTCCCAATCTTCAGTATTCTTCTCGATTGAAAGCTTTTTTATAGAAATCCAATTGCCATACTTCCCAAGTATTGCCATCTGGTCTTCCGGCTTTTCGGGCAATTGCTTAAGAGATGATGAAACCAATTTTGGAGTAAGCTTGTACGCAACACATGCTTTTTCAAAAAGCTGGTTGAAGAAATAGGCTTCAGCTACGGAAATCAACAACGGATTGCTGCAAGCGGAAAGCAATTGAGCCCGTAATTCGTTTGGCTTGTTTTTTGAAAGAAAATCAACAATGGCAGAAACTCCGGTTCCGCTAGGGTTTGCAATTTTCCTTACCTTTTCGCAGTCTATGCCAGAGAACTGGAATGCTGGTCCTTCAATAGCCTCGCTTATGGAAGCAAGGGCAAAAGCCGCGTCGCTATCGTTTTTCCCAGCCATGCTGAACTCCATTCCAACATTGAACTCCTTGAATTTCCCAACAAATAAAATTTCGTCATCGCCTTCCATGCTGAATTTAAAATATCTAAGAGTTTAAAAATCATTGGGCTCCCAATCAGGCAAAAGTTCAGGAAAGATGAAAAATAAATCTTTTTAATAGCTCGTTATCAACAACTAGGTAGTAACGCCCCGATAGCTCAGTGGTAGAGCGCGTGCTTGGTAGAGCTTTTTGGACCCGTTCTTCAGACGGCCAAAAACCTCGGAAAAAGGCTGGAATAAAACCGGCTTTTCAAAAAGCACGAGGTCGCGAGTTCAACTCTCGCTTGGGGCTAGAGGTCTGGGGTTAAACTTTAAAGGTTTAACCCCGATAAAGCCTCATGACTAAAACATGGGACGCGATCTTAAAAGAAAAAACAGAATGGGATAAAACAGATCGGGACTTATTTTTCAATTACATTGACGGAGCATTAAAGGAAACGGGAACAAGGAGAATAGGATTAGTCAGGGCTAGGAAATATACCACGCTCGCAAGCAGCTTAATGAGGACACTCCCCCACCCAATAGTTAAACATCTGAAAAATACAGACGCTCTCAAATCGGCAGTAGGAACTATTGAAGGCAGCAACTATGAGCCAGCCTATAAAAAAGATATGATAAAGTGCTTGGGGCGGTTCTATGTTTTCTATAATACAAAAGAGCGCAGTTTGAAATATGCTAGCGGGGACATTAAGCGGATAGTAGAGTATACCCCGCATTCAAGCGAAAGAAAAGCAGCCAAAGACACGTTCACAAGGGAAGAGGTCAGGGAGTTAATTAAGTTTTCAGACACGCTAGATAGGGCAATTATAGCGGTTCTGTTTGAAACCGGAGCAAGAATAAGCGAGTTTTCAAACCTTAAAAAATCAAACATAACCCTAACCAATGAGGGCGCGGATATATTTATCCAGCAGGGCAAAACCGGACAACGAAAGGTTCTGGTAGTTGAAGCCGTTAAATATCTAACTGATTGGATGGAAAAGCACCCAATAAAGAAAGACGACTCTTATTTATGGGTTAGTCAAGACACGAAAAAAAGGCTAACCAATCCGGCAATAGCTAAACGTATTCGGGTTGTTAGAGCCAAGCTAAATGTTTATAGGAAGGATAACGGAATTCCGCCATTTAAGAAGCCAATTAACCCGCATAACTTTCGGCACTCCCGCGCAAGCGAATTAGGGACGGAGTCGGGAATGACTGAGGCTATCTTATGCTCTTATTTTGGTTGGGAAATTGGCTCAGATATGCCAAGAACATATTTGCATTTAGATCCGAACAAGGTTAGGCGGGCAGTGTTGGCAACTTACGGGAAGGCTAAAATAGAAGATACAAAAATAATTACTCATAAAGCCTGCCAGAGGTGCAAAGAAGAGAACCCAATAGGGTTAAGCTACTGCGGAAAATGCGGCACAGAGCTAAACAGCAATAAAATGATAAGCAACATAACGCAGATGGACAATAAAATAAAAGATATGAAAAACGAGATAGATTTGCTAAAAAAGAACATGAACCTGCCGCAAATATATCGGGTGTTCAAGCAAAAGAAGCCTAAAGAATGAATTATTTTATCTGAGAAATAATATTTTTCCAATTAGTTACCGTCCCCTCACAATACTTATTAAAATCTAAAAGATAAGCTAGAACAGCAACGTTAGCAAGATCAGAATATAACTCATTTCCGTCCTTACTATAATCACGACTCCAAACACTTACCGTATGTAAAGTTGTTTCTCTTTTTACTTCTGGAAACATAGAAATAACAACAGAAGAAAAATATAAACATAGAGTATCGTCTATGGATTGATTATACAAAGTTAAAAACAAACTTCTCAACAACTCTTTAAAATATTTATTGTTTGAAAGTTTAGAAAATAACCTCTGATAAACCCCAAACTCTATTTTTGTTATTGTGTTGTTTTTTACAGCTTCCAACAATCTAGCTCCCCATATACCCTCCCAATGTTTAGCTAATCCATCTAAATTTATTTCATAATGTTGCGCTTTATCCCTATGAGATTTTTTTATCATGTGAGAGATCTCTAACCTTCTAAAGTATGCTGAAAGCCATCCAACTTCTCCTTCCATCTCTCTAGCGATTCTGGTAGGATAAGACGTTTTATCCCTCGCTAGAACCATCATAATAATCCCAGCAGTCTCAGATTTTAAGATAGTATTATCAGAAGCTATCGGCATAGTATAATGTTCCCGCATTAACCTTTATAAACCTTTGCGAATATAATATTCTATGGTTAATGTTGAAACATTAACCAACGGTGAAAAAATGAAAAGCGAAAAAACAGAAAAAATTGTTGTTTGCGTTGATTCTGAGCTAAAAGGAAGGTTGGAGGAAAACGCAAAAAACGCGGGGGCTTTGGGTCTCTCTGAATTTTTGAGACGCATATTAACAGAACGTTTTCCTAGGGAGGTGGAATCATGACGGAAGATCGTTTGGATGAATTTGAAAGTTTTATTAAATCGGAATTTTCATCCGAATTGGAAGTTGAAAAAACTAACGACGGAGAATTAAAAATTCGAAGAAAAAGGTGGAAAAATGATGAAATTAAATGATGTTGAACTGCTCGACCCGGAAACCGGGAAAATGGTTTGCCGAAAATGTGAATTTGCGTGGTTTGCTTCAATACAACATGGAGGGAAATTTTACCCGGGTTCATGGACTTGCCAAAATTGTAAGGGGGATTTTTTATGAGAATTGAAATTGTTGATTTGAAAAATTTTGAGGAAATAGAAAATCAAAATTGGTTTGTTCGCCAAGATAGGCGTGAATATCGCGGGAAAAAATCTCATAATAAAAATTTTGAAAAAAACTTTTAAATTTGAGGTGTTTGATATGAATGAGGAACAAAAAAAATTTATTGGAAGGAAATGTACGCTGGTTTTAAAGAGAAGCGACGGGAGAGTCGATTTTCAGACCGGAATTTATAAGGGGCAGGATTCCACACACTTAGTTCTAGAAATGAACGGTTCAACCGTGTTTTTTTTACTTGCTGACTTACAAAAAGTAGAATTTTCAGAGGTGTTGTGAATGGAAGCCGATTTTAATTTTAATTCCTGCTTCGATAAAGACTGCATTTGTAAAAAATGTGGGGAACGTAGGATTTCCCAAAAGGAACGAGAGGAGCACATACGTTCAAGTATAAATTGCTCCAAATATTTTGGATATTATTTACCAAACAGAACACATGAAAATAACTTAACCTTTTTAACAAACAGCCCACCGGAAAGAAAAAGGATAGGCGCTGGATTATTGAACGGGCAGTTTTATTATGGATTAAAAGTTTATGATGATTCATGGCATAGATGGGTTGACGCAGTAGTTACCTCTCAAAACAAACTATACGTTAACAATTTGAGGAAAGAAGGAAAGGGAGAAAACTCGGAATGGATCGGAAAAAATCAAATATTGGACGAGTTCGGGTTGGAATATGAAAACCAATTATTGAAAGAGCAAATTAGGTATAATTGGGGGAAAGAAGGAGAATACGGCATATTGAATTATTTACAAGGTAAATGCCCGTTAGTTGTTGGGAACGATATTTTTAACGAATTGTTTGAAAAAAATAAAGAATTTATTTACCAATCAGACGAAAGAACGCATAAATTAATTGCTCTTATTGTGGTTTCGACTTATTTTATTGCCTTATTTAATGAATTTGGGCGGGTTCATTTATGCGGAGCAAAAGAGAGCGGAAAATCAACCCAAAGCAGGCTAATCGGGCATTATACGTTTAACACGCTTACGTTAGGATCAGTAACGGAAGCATATTTTTCTAAAGTAGTTGATTCTACTGCCGGAACGGTAATAATTGACGATATAGACGACGTAAGCGAAGAATTGGGGAGGGTAATAAGGCACATGGATAAAGTAGGCTACAAACGGGAATATGCAGTAAGGTGCTTAATGTCGCAAGACAAAAGCGGAACTCCGTTATTATATGAATATTTTTGCCCTTTTATAAAAAATTCAATTGAAGAGCCGGATATAACCTCAGCTAGCAGAAATTACATTATTGATATGGTAAAAGCACCGTTTGGGGTAAAATTGGGAAATTTTAGGAAAAACTCAAAGCCGGAACAATTGATTAGGGATAAATTATACGTTTATGCGTTGCAGAATTGGGAGCAGGTGCTCAAAAATTATGAAACGCTGGAAAATGTAGGGCTAGGCGGCAGGGACGAGGAAATAGGCATTCCATTGCTTGCTGTTGCAAAAGCGATAGATGAGGAATTGTTTAACGAAATTAAGGCATACCTCCCAGAAAGGGCAGAAAGGCAGAAAAAACAGCAGGAACAAGGCTCTTTATTCCTTTTAGGGTGCACCGCGGCAATGCAAACAACAATTCCAGAACCAAACAACAAGATTGAGTTTTCAATAAAACAAATTGTTGATTGGTTGGTTGGGGTGGGGGAGGTAAGCGAAAAAGAGCGCGATGGATTCGGTAAAAGGATTGGGAGGGAGTTTAGAACCCATAAAGGAATTTTCGATGAGGTCTCCCATCATAACAAAAGGGTCTACCGAATTTTGCCAAATGAGCTTCTAAACTACTTACAGACTAGGGGGGTGCTTGGATTAATCGATTGGGGGGGTATGCCTAAAGAATGGGTGGAATTACAGAAAAAACGGGAGGCTCTAACGTCATACATGAACGA
>JBAYGV010000080.1:0-5382 GCA_041666445.1 Candidatus Micrarchaeia archaeon
CGGGCGCATGATTGAATTTTTGCAAGTGTGCAAAACCGGAGAGCATGGATTCGCAGCACCATTACTTGCTAAATTAACAGGATTACCAGATATGCTCCCGATGGCAGTTTTGAGAAATAAAAAGTTATATGGAAGCTATGAAGAAACTGCGGATGCGCTTTCTACGCTTGTTTTGGAAAGTGCTGGAGCATTCAGTGCAGAAGAAGCTGAAAAACTGCTTGAAGAATGCGCGAAAGCTAGAATATACCTAGAATTGCGACGAATAGGGATTGAAACGACCCCACCGCGGCCATTATCAGAGTATGCTAATGCTGCTGAAGAGATAGCCGCTCTTGGGGAGTGGACGATTGACCTGATAAAGCAAATTATAGACCATGGGGTAGGCAGCAACAAGGAAACGGCACTCTATCTTGCGCTTGCAATGAGATATGAAAAAACAAAAGACCCAGCGATATTGGAATTCGTTGTTACGCACGCAATGATAGCTGGCAATTGCGCGGGATGGCAGGGCTTGCTAATGATTGGAACAGAAGGGGTACATAGGATGATGGAACGCCTTATAAATTTGGATGGAAAAAATGACACGCTGACGGTTTTTCATTGGAACTTGGCAGACTGGTATGGGCGGGGCAAAATTGAATTCCTTGATTGGGTAAAAGAAATCCGAGAATTTTTAATTAAGGCGGGCATACCGGACAGCAATATGCTCGTAAAGGCAGTAACTAAAGTGATGAAAAGAAATGGAGCCCCGGATTCCTACGAATTTTTGGAATTCGTACGTTCTGAATACCAATGGCAGAGAAAATATTGCGATGACAAGGAAAAATTAGAAGAAAAAAAGAGAACGCTTACCGAACTGTACCTTGAACACATGAAACGGATGGCTAGAAAGAAACTGGATGTGTCTCTCGGAAATAGCCCATTGGCAAGGATGGCAACCGAACGGATGGAAAAACGGAAAAAGGAAGGGGCTGACGGGCGAACGCGAATTTTCAGGGTGCAACGGGTTGTTGCATGACTGACGAACTTTCTGGCCTAATTGACATATTGCAAGGCCAAAACGAGCCTGAGATTTGTGAGGCAGTTCTGAAGCTAAATGACCTATATGCAACGGGAATGGTAACTGATATAATCGAATTGACAAGAGTATTGCTGAGCGGATCTGTAAATCTAAGCGTAACCCTGAAAGTACGGCTAGTCGAGCTGGGATTTTTGCTTGAAATTGAAAAAGCCGAACGTGAAAAATGCTCTGAAGAATCTGCAGAAATAACTAGGCTGGTGTTGCTTGCATATCCACACCTGAAAGATTTCTTAGGGTATGAATACGTGGACCAGATGCTTAGCTATCTAGAGGGCAGAGGAGAAGACACGAGCGATAAGATGGCACTAGTATTGAAAATAAATCATGACCAAGATGTGGAACGCAAAATGAAAAACAGGATTGCTAGGATGGGGGAAAATGCCCTCCCAGTCTTGCTGAAAGCGCTTGAAAATAACAGTGTGATAGACGCAACAGACATAATCAAGAGCATGATTTGGAGCAGTTGCGCAGCAATGCAAGAACTTATTGACCCACTATTAAATCTCCTCAGAAGCGAACCGGTATTTATAAAAAAATACGTAATCGAAACGTTGGTAGAAATAGAAATCAAAGCAAAAACAGGAAGAATTGAAAGCGCAATAGTTGAAGAACTGATGAATCCTGGCAATTACACTGCAGACTCGCGGAGCGTGAAGGAATTTGAAAAAAGTGCGTTCGCAGGCTTGAGCAAGCTAAACGAGCAATGGGAAAGAGCAAGAAAAATACTTCGGTGGCCAGGAGATTTCAAATATGCTTTGGAAATTGGATTGGAAGAAGTGGCAAGGATACAACGTAAATATCTGGCTGAAATGAAAAAGCACGGGTTTGGAGAAAAGGAAACGCAAGTAACGGAAAGGGGATTTCTAGAATTTTACATTGGGGTTGCGCACGAAAAGGCAAAACCTAAGAAAGATGTTCCGCTTGCGGATAGCCCGTTGGCAAGGCTGACAATTAAACGGATGGAAAACCGCAGGGAAAGGAAGGAAATAAGAACATTCAGCGGGTTGCAATTGCGCAGGGTGGTAGCCTAATGACATCCGATTCCGAGCTAAGGAAGAAGCTGCTGCGAAAGAGCATAGAGTTCCTGCTTTGGATGGAAGCCCCTGATTCTGCTTTTCGGATTTATGGAGAAAGAATGATAGAGCCAATGACGGACATACTGAAAGACCGTCCTGAATATCGAATACAAATACCCAGAATCCTCGGGCACTATTCTTCAGGCGTAATGAAGACAATGAGCAATGCAGGGAATTTCCAAGCTGGGAGCGCACAAAAAAGGCTGGAAACAATAAGGAATGCTGGGGTTCTTTTCGATAATGGAGTCCCAGAGTATATGGTGCAGAAGCTTAGCGAGCAGATTGGAGACATGAATCCGGAAGTCAGAAACGCAATAGCCAATAGCTTGATAAAAACTCCAAAATTGTCTGGAAAGCACCTTAGTTTGGTTGCGCTGGCTGGAGAAAATGAAATGGCAAAAAAATACTCTTCAAAAACCATTGCCAGATTCAGCAATGAATTTTTGCGCGAAGCAGATAATGAGCAAACAGTAATGATTCTTGCAGCATTGGCCAGCGGGATAAACCATGATAACGATACTGCAAAATCTTGCAAAAGCCAGATCGAAATTAACGGGCGCAGGTTCATCGCGATAATGATTAAAATTGTAGGGCAGCATCCAGAATTGGCCCCAGAATTTGCAAAAATATTGGAATATGTTGACGCAGTAATTGCTGGAAAAATAATGACGCGAACAGAAGAAATAGAAAACGCAAGAAGATGCAATGATTTTGCGCTTGAATGCTCAGGGAGAAAGAAAAGCGTTAGCAATGGATTTGAAGTGCGCGGGCTGCTGCTCAAGCATATTGAAGAAAGCAGCGGGGCGGAACTAGAATGGAACATGCGGGCATTGGAAAAACTTGGACCACACAGATGCGGCTATGTATTTACCGAACTTTTCGACCCGGGAGCAAAACCTGGGCTAAAACGATTTCAAACATTGGCAAATATTCTGCGGAGAGTCGTTGGGTTTCAGGGAGCATGCAAGCTCGAATTGATGCATAATTTATGGTATCCGGATAAAGAAGAGCAAGATTTAGGAAAAGCAGAATTAGCAAAAATGGTTGAAAAATCAAAAAATCCAGAATGGCTGATTATTGCAATCATTAGGCAAGTAATGGTATTGACACACCCGATAAAGACCGACGCTAACTTCGGGCCATCCAGTGAAGCCAGGCTGAAAGAAGCAGAATTTGAACCAATCGGTTGGGTGGTGCGCGGAATATTGCTAGAACCGCAATTCCGAGAGCTTGCAATCCCACTTTTATTAAAGATATTGGAAAACCAAAATGAAAAAGCTGGATTAGATGAGCAAAATAAAAAAGCAAGGGCTATTGCACTGGATATGTTAAGCACCATTCATGAAGATGCAGCACGGAGGCCAAAGTCGGAAGAGATAGAAGCGATTGCAAATCGTTTGGGAGACGATGCCAGAATAAAATATATGGCAATTCGAGCATTAAACAAAATTGATGTTGAAGATTTCACTGATAGAACAAGGCAAATAATTCTAGAAAAACTAGGAGACCCGGAATCCTGCAAATTTGTCAGCCCGATTGCATTGAAAAAATTCGATGGGGTTTGGATGGAGCAGGCAATAGTTGCAGCCATGCGGGCCTATGAAGCTCCAGATGAGACATTTGGAAAGCCATATATAGGAATTGAACTGCTGAAAATGATAAAGCAAAATGGCGGGAAAGACGATTATAGCAAACAGCTCGAACAGATAATGCGGGACATGCATGTTGCCGTATTGACTGGGACGATGCCTACCGACTGCTTGGGAGAAATACCTGATTTTGGAAAAATGAGCCAGGAATTTAAGGAGTTGGAAAGAGTTTTCAGCGGAGATATCGCATTTGCCGCTGCTCTAGGAAGGGAACGGACAACCGAAATTCTTCAGGAATGCGTACGAAAAAGCAAATCTATTGGTCTTGATGGAGAGCAAACCTTGGGGAAATGCACTGACTTGTACATTAAATTTGCGCAGGATGCTAGAAATAAAAAAACGGATGCACCACTAGGTGGCGGGGAATTGGTTGAGCTTGCAACTAGAAAGATGAAAGAACGGGCAGAAAATCCAAGAATGCGAGTTTTCCGGGAAATTGCGAGACGGGCGATTGCGTAATTAAAAATCTAAATAAGCGAACCAAAACTACTATTTATAAGCACTAATAAATATTAGTATTCAGATGACAAATGAACAATACGGAATTTTTGCCAGATTAAAAGACAAAATGGCAGAAAAAGACGGCGATTACAGTTATTTTTTACATCAACTCAGCAGCCCTAGCGAAGAAAGAAGAAAAAACGCAGTTAGGGTAATTTCAGCAAACGGAAAGGATTGCATTGAAGAACTAGTTGCTGCATTTCATTATGCATATGCAGATAACCCCAATAAAGAAACTGCACGCGATGCAGTTTTAGAGATAATATTACGGATTGGGAAGCCGGCGATTCCGATTTTGGCAAAAAATATGTGCGAGCTATTCTCAAAGACATATGTTGAAGCATTGATTAGGTTTGGAAAAGAAGCAGTTCCAGAACTTTTAGATAGGTTATCAAGGGGGCAGCAGCAAGCAGGAATTCACTCAAATGCCTTGGACGCATTATTCGAAATTGCAGATAGGGCGGATATCCCAGAAGCTATCCCGCCACTTATTCAGAGATTGAAAGGAAGCTGGAAACCAGAGCATAAACCAATGATTTGCAGCATATTTGGAAGAATCGGAAAAAGGACATATTCTGGGCAAATAATTGATGCGCTAATTGAAAGCATAACAATACGGAAAGAAGACCGCTTCGGATTTACTAGAGAATTTGACCGTGAAATGGAAAAACTTACTACAAAGAATGCGTTGGCAGCCATAGATGACGCGGCAACCGAAATAACCCACGAAGAAGCGCTTCGATCGCTTAGGAAGGCAGTTAATTCGGTTTCCTATGGCCAATATCATTATGCAATCGGGGCATTATCTGAAGCAAACGCACCAGTACGGGAAAAGCCGATGAAAAATATAGCGGCTAAAATAACTGTTAACGAAGCCGTAGAAATACTTTTGGATGCGCTGATAAGCAGCAATGTTGAAAAAATGCCATTGGCACAGAATGCGCTAATAGGATTTGGCGGAGATGCAATTGCAGGGCTTACCTCAGCAAAGGCAGTAGCCGCAATAATGGGCTTCCAAGGATATAACGTAAAAACTACTATCAAGCAAATTGGAAACGAAAGTGCGGCCAGGTTC
>JBAYGV010000081.1:0-5340 GCA_041666445.1 Candidatus Micrarchaeia archaeon
TAAGTTGTTTGTGCGCCTGGTTTCGAGCTCGTCGAATATCAATCCGCTCGCATCAAAGAAAAATCCGAATTTATCTCCTCCAAGGACCGGGAAAATCGGCAATGTTCGGCTATATCTATCCGGGCAGTATTGTAGTTGCGTTAATTCCACTCCTGGATATATTTCCGTAGCCCGTTGAATTGCGGCATCGACTAACCTGTCCCTTCCCCTATCGCTGTAATCTTCCTTATCCATTCTCATTTCCCAATATAATTTTGGGTCCAATAAAACCAATGCGATTGGGTGGGTATGATTTTTGATTTGAAATCCTTCAATGAATTTGGCAATTCCGGAATGTTTCATAAGCCTTTGTTCGTTCCAGCGGCTCAGTGAGAGGCGGACAGTTAAGCCACTGTATATCTCTATATCAAATCCGTCCTTCAACAATGTTCCATCCTTATCCCATCTGGCCATTTCAACTACTTTTAAAAATTCGTCTTCTGTGCCTATCGGTACGGCAGTAATTAAGCCGCATCTGGCAACATCGATAAGCTTTCGAATTACCTCCCGTATATACGGATAACTCATCTGGTCTCCGTCAAGCGAGAGATTTATCAGCGGCGGCACTTGACAGCTGACAATTATTGCTTCCCGCATTACATCAATAAATTCCAACGGCATATGTCGCGTAATTGTGTTCGGAGCATCAACACAGCAGAATGGGCATTGCACGTTGCACCCTCTAGTAAGGCCTACCGAAGTAGTTATATCTTCAACCTGGTCGTAACGCACCGTAGTTGTTCCTCTAAAGTGCCTTTCAAACCTTCTTTTAAGGCTACTTCTCTGGCTGGGAGTAAGGTGAAGGTGGATGCGTTGCTCTGCAGTCATTGACGTATATGTTTTTGAAAATAACACGTGTATATAGATGGAGAGTTATGTTTAAATATTATTAGGGTTAGGGGCTATGATAAAAAGCATTAGCCCCGATCGGAATTGCGTTTCGAGTTTTGGGCATTATGTCCCGAAACTGAAATTCGAACCGATGTCAAGAGGTGTCCTCCGCACTCAGCCTCTGCGCATGGCTTGAGTCTTCGCGCGTCCAGAGCCTCCTATCCTTGACCAGCTGTCCTCTGCCTAATGGCAGAACTAGACTACGGGGCTAAAATACTACATGTACGTTGGATAGAAACAAATTAAAAAGAACCGTGCCTCTTGAATCCAAGCCCACTTGTCTAGAAAAAAACAGCTAAATCCCAACAGCTGTATTTTTTAATATTTACATTCATAAATATTATTATGCATGATCTGGTTATCCTAAAAGCATTGGCAGACCGAACGCGGCTTTCAATAGTGCGAACCTTGCTCAAAGGCGAAATGTGTGCCTGTGAACTGCCAAAACTCGTAGGGAGGGCACAGCCAACAGTTTCATTGCAGCTCAAAAAATTGGTGCGCGCGGGAATTCTTGCTTGCCGTAAAGATGGAACTAAAATGTTGTATCGGGTTGTAAACCCAAAAGTTGCAGTTATATTGCGAAATCTTAATTGAGGCATATTTATGGATATTTTCGAATCATTTGGCTATTGGGTTGCGAACGCTCTAGGAATAGTAAATGGGACTCCAGCCCACGAATCGGTAGCATTTTTCTTCGGAGATATCATAAAAGTATTCTTTCTTCTAGTTCTGATGGTTTTTCTTGTTTCCATCATCCGGACGTTCATTACAAAACAGCAAATCAGGAAAATGCTTGGCGGAAAGAAAGAAGGGGTCGGAAACGTAATTGCCGCCATACTCGGCATCCCAACCCCATTCTGTTCCTGTTCCGCGGTTCCATTATTCATCGGGTTTATAGAGTCCGGCATACCGTTAGGGGTTACATTTTCTTTTCTCATTGCTTCGCCCCTGATTAACGAGGTTGCGATTGCGTTATTGTTGGGGATGTTCGGGCTGCCGATTACCGTACTTTATATCGGAACTGGGTTGGTAATCGCGATAGTTTCCGGAATAATAATAGGAAGATTAGGGCTTGAAGGTGAAGTAGAAGATTTTGGGAGCAAGCACAAGAAGTTGAAATCCGTCCAACGTGCTAAAGAAAGCCAAATGGAATGGTCTGAACGGATTGAATTCGCAAAATTGCAGGTGAAATCAATAGTTTGGAAAGTTACTCCCTATTTATTTGTCGGAATCGGGATTGGCGCATTAATCCACGGATATGCTCCAGTTGATTTTCTATTAAATATCGCGGGTAAGGATAATCCATTCGCAGTAGTAATCGCTGTAATTGTCGGGGTTCCATTATATTCAAACGCTGCAGGAATCCTTCCGGTTGTTGATGCGTTGATGGAAAAAGGGATGGCTACGGGTACGGCGTTGGCGTTTATGATGAGCGTTACTGCGTTATCTTTGCCGGAAATGATAATCCTAAGGAAAATATTGAAGCCGAAACTAATCCTTATTTTTGCAGGAATTTTAGCATTATCGTTCATACTGACTGGATTGCTGTTTAATCTTATTCTAGGGTGAATTCAGAATAAAGTCCTATTTTTATAATTCCGTCAACGTTCCTTTTCCAACTGCCTCGTTTACGTAGAATTCCATCGGGCGTTCGAGCTTTAGGTGGGTTACACCTTTCATTTCATGTGGCCATAAAAATTCTGGTGTCTTATCAACAACGAGCCAAGGGAAGCCAGTTCCAAATCGTTCCATTACATGGTTTCCAGCTGTTTGCTCACCATAATGCTCCGAATCTCCATTTTTATCTGTTCTACAAACTAATACTGCATTGGCATTGGATATGTGCCGTTCATCGAGTTTATCATATCCTTTGAATTTGCTAAATGCTCCCGATCCAACTACAAACATATACTCGTTTACTCGTTGGTTGAGCCTTTCGAGCCCGTCTAAATCTAGCTCTCGTTGCTCTTTTTTCCCATTTAAGAATACTACGTCAGTCACTTTGATTCTTCTCATCCCGTTCATATACTTTCCTGTTGCAATTATATTTCCACGGAATGCATCTTCCGGAATGGTTTCCAATGTTTCAGTATCGCAAATCTGGACGCAATAAATCCCTTCTTTGGTTGCAGCGAATTCAACATATTGCGGCCTTCCGCATTCGTGTTCCAGTTTTTTGAGTATCTCCACCAATGCTTTCAAAATGCCTGTCTTTGCCCTTTCAAGTATTGCCATTTCAGTACTGCCCATCATCATTCTCGTAAGTTCAAATCTGTCCAATTCCGAATTAGTCAGCACGTCTGCCATTCCATAGGTTGGGTCTTCTTCAGTCCGTTCTAATTTCCCGTTTTTGAAAAAATAGGTTTCTGCGCCATCGCGTACTACTTTTGTGCCTAGCCCGAGTGCAATCTTGATTTTGCCTGAACCATCGCGTATTCGTGTGGTATATGCGCACCCTCCTGCAATAGGGTAGTATTTTGTTGCGGTTCCTTCGTGTGCGTCAACTGCCAATGACTGGAGCATAACTGCCATCTGCCCGTCCGCTGAGCTTGCAACAACATGTTTCATAATTCCAATTATCCCGTCTTTGGCTCCAAAATCTGAAAAGTATTTTCCATTGCCCCCCCGTTCGCTTAGGTGTGAAGAACGGGCAACATAGAATTTAGCCCCCCATTGCTCTAATATGGCAGTTAAAATTTCCATCTCCTTTTTTCCTATGGAAGTTTCTCTTATTGCATTTTGCAAATGCCAAGCGCTTGGCTGTCTTTCTACGAATGATAGCGCCTCTTCAACTGTCCTATGGTCAATTCCCCTGAGGCGTGAACGTAAAAGGCTTGTTTCAAGATGGGCTCGCAATAATCTCTCTTCCTCATCATGTTCTGGTATCCTACCTACTCTTTCGGCGCTCCTTACTAATCCATCAAAAAAATCAGTTGCAAATGCTACTGTTTCCGGCCATAGCATGCCGCTTTTAGCTATTTTATCCTGCTTTTGAAACCCTTCCAATGCTTTTCCGCCTATCGAGCCATTTCCAACAATCAGGAACTTGCCTAATTTTCTTACATTGTATCTGCTAGGTGGAACTATAATCTGCTGAAGCATGCTTATCCTCTTTGTCTAGAAATGTATAATAATGTATTTATTACAACAAAACACAACTCTTTTATAGTGGGACTTTCTGTCAACCGAAAGCTATATATAGTGGGAAAGTTCCAATACTGTTTGGTGTAAAAATGAGCACGAGGAGTGTTCTTCATAAGCAGGGATCTGCTTCATTGAGGACGAAAACCGGAAATATGTTGTTGCGCTTGATTCCAAGTCGCGTCTAGTTTTACCTTTGGAAATAAGGGACGCGTTAGGCGTCAAGAAGAATGAAAGAATTTCCATCAGCTTTAGCGCTGCGCAAGGCGACCAGAAAAATGAAATAACTGTGCGGGTAGCGAAAGCCAACGGAAACGAAAACGGAAGTTCATGCTCCAAAAACGTAAAAGTTTTGGATAAATAAAAAAAAGAAAATAAAAAAAAGAGGTGAAAAATATGAAACAAAAACAAGAAAAGAGGGGTTTACTTCATTGCCAAGCCCAGGATGGAAGGAGAAGACGGAAAATCTTATTTCAAGAGGATTTTCTCAGGAAAATTGGATGAGCCAGTCAGCCTTGCAATACCAACTGAAGAGCCGTGGTTTTCCTTAACTGCTGGCCTATTGAAGGAGATGCGGTCGGAATACAAAAACCGGGTAGTCGAAGGCAGTGCTGAAGATGCAAGGCGCCGTGCCAAAATTTTAACTCCAAGCAAAGCAGAAGAGGATGATTTGGAGCTTTTCCAAGTTCGAATGGAAAATGTGCTCTATCTTGTGCGGAGTGGCATGGTGGATTTTGGAATAACCGACGACTTATTCTTATCCAGATTTTGTTATGGGAGAGTAGGTGGTTTGGTTGAAATTCCTCTGGAAATTGGGAAGCAGGATTTGGTTATTGCGGTCCGGGATAACGACCAATCTTTTGCAATCGAAAGAAAACCAAGAGAAGTCCGGGACGGAACTATTTTTGAGGATAAAATTGTCCGGACTGACGGGCGAGGAATACGATTGGCCATAAATCCGGATTTAAATTTGAATCTTAAGGCAATCGCATTTTTAGAATTTGCCAGGGATGCGCGCGTAGAAATTCCAATACCGATGTGGAGCAGGTTGTGGGAAGCCTTTGCTCTAGATAAGATTGATGCCGCAGTTACATTGTTTCCAGCAGGAGAATTATGGGCAGATGGGCTGAAAAGTCTTAGAAAAATAGGCGAAGCAGGGCTCGTGTTCATAGCCAGAGACGAAGGGGTGAAAGCATGAGCGCATTAGCAACAAAGCTGCCAGATCTTGTGGAACGACGACGAGCCAACTTCGCTTCTGCAAAACGAACA
>JBAYGV010000082.1:0-5245 GCA_041666445.1 Candidatus Micrarchaeia archaeon
AAGTGAACGGCGGCGGAGTGTCGATGGAGTATAACTCACCGGACGCGTCAACCCCTTTGAACGCGTACGTCTTGTTGTCTGCCCAGTATTTCTGCCATTTTTCTTCGATTGTCCGGTCGTATTTGTCCAAAATGAGAATTCACCAAGTAATGTATGATTTAGCATAACTGCTGAAAAAATGATGTATGGTTAATTTTTTAATTCAGATAGAGAGGCCTAGAAGCAGCTAATTATTTCTTCTTTTTCTTTTGCCTGTGAAATCTTCAGCCTTAACTCCGAGGCACCTTGGATGCCTTGGACAAACGTTATTGCCTGTGCCTTCAAATCGCCTACTGACTCGCGCAACTTCAACTGCTCGCGAAGCTGGAGATATTCTAAAAATGCACTTTTCCGCATGTTCCAATCAACTTCAAAATCTTTCCCTTCTTTCAGCATCTTGAATATGAATGGATTGCCTAATGCAGCCCGACCAACCAGAATTCCGTTGCATTTCGTTTCGTTAAACATCCGTTCCGCATCCGAATAATTACAAACGTTCCCGTTCCCGAATACCGGAATCGAAAGTTCTTTTTTTATTTCCGCAATCTTCGACCAATCCGGCTCTCCGGCATATCCTTGCTTTAGCGTTCGGGCATGGACAAATAATGCGCTCGTTCCAGCTTGCTCGATAAGTTTGGCAATTTCAACTGCCTTGTCCGAATTTGCAGTTCCGAGCCTCATTTTCGCAGTAATTGGTTTTTTGCTTTTGCCGCCGGATGCTCCAACCGCACCAACAACCGCTTCCACGATTTCCTTAATCCGTTCCGGTCGTGCAAGAAGCGCAGCACCACCCAGATTACGGGTAACTTTCGGCGCAGGGCAACCGAAATTCAAATCAATCCAGTCCGCATTTTTTTCAAGTTTCACTGCGGCATCAGCCATTGATTTTGGGTTCGAACCAAATAATTGCACCCCTACGCGTCCGAGCTTCCGTTCTTCTTCGCTGACAAACGCAATGTTGAATCCCTGTTCGTTTCCCCGAACAATTGACTCAGAGCTAATCAATTCGGTAATAGAAAAATCCGCCCCATATTTCATGCATAACAATCTGAATGCAGAATCAGTATAGCCTGCCATGGGGGCAAGCCCGAATTTAAGATTTTCAAAAAACATGATAGTCTACCTAAGGAGAACTAGCAACTTGCTGAAGAAGACGATGGCGGCGGGAGTGCAAGTTCAGGAGGCTTGACCAATACCGTAAATTTTGGTAGTGAATCTATCCCGATATATGGAACACCGTCAATATCCCCTATTGCAATCATTGCTGGCGGAGTTTTAAAATCTGATCTTTCAAACTCAGAAGGAAATTTAGTAGACATTGGTGGGATTTCAAAAAGTCCGAATAGACCTTCTACTACTCGATCTCTGTGAATAAGAGGATGCGCAGATTGCTGCTCAACAACAGAACGCGAAGATTCGATAAAGGAACAGACGTTAAGAATGTCTTCCCTAACTCCAGCTAAATCGGCATCTGTAAGCCCATGTTTTTGATCGATAAGAGCATATTTGCCACCAAAACTAAGATCATGCAAAACAAGCAACTGGTTATTAACAGAACCTGGAAGCAAATCTACAAACTTCCTGCCATTTTCCGGAGTAGGTCTTTCAGACAAATGGTGCTGAGAAGGCAATCGGTTTACTGGCAGATTAAACACCGAACTTCCATGAAATTCAGTCAACTCAATGCAAGAGATATACAGAGTTGGAACAAAAAGATGTGGTAAAAGACCAAGTCGTTTCAGAAGAGATAGGGCAACGTAATTGTGATGAACCCTAAGCGCAACTTCAGATTTTATTGGAGTTGAATCTGGAAGCCAATTTTTCACTGCAACTGCAAGAGTTTTTTTGTGCCTTACCAGTTCTCCAACATGAACTTCTGCGGTTGAACCCTGGCCACCAAAAATAAAAGTTTCAGTTAGACCAAGATGCTTTAGATGAACGGATAATCTGGTGCGTAAACAACCGCCATTTTTCGGCGGCTGATTTGAAAGCGGGGTTACAATTCTTACTGATTCTTGCATGTAATCTAACCTCCCATATATACTTTTAAATGTGCTCCAAAGCATTTAAAAAGTGTGTTGCTTACCATAATATTGTGTAAAAAGCAAAGGATATAATCCTTGGCAACACAAAAATGATATATCAAAAATTGTATTTTAGGTGAATTAACCATGACTAATTCTATTACGTGTGCGGGCTCAATTGCACTGGACACTACAAGGACGCCATTCAAGGTTGCGGAACGGGTGCTTGGAGGCGCTGCATCCTATTTCTCGCTTTCAGCAAGCCATTTTACCAAGGTTTATGCTAGCAGCGTTGTTGGTGGGGATTTCCCTGAAGAGCACTTCGGGCTATTTGAAAGCAAAGATATCGGAATAAAGGATGTCCAACGCAAGCCGGACGGAAAGACATTTTTTTATGACTCCACGTTTTCATTTGATTTTTACCATAGGCAGGCAAACAGAACAGAACTAAACGTGCTTGGGGAATTCGAGCCGAAATTGGGCGAGAAGGCAAAGAAAAGCGAATTTCTTTATCTTGCAACCATGCCGCCATCAAAGCAAAAAGACGTCTTAAGGCAGGCAGTCGGGCGAAAGCTTGCGTTCATGGATACTATTGAATTGTATATGGGCGAGCCATACCGGACAGAACTTCTTGACGTGCTCAGTTTGGTTGACGGGGCGGTATTCAATGATGCGGAGGCAAGAATGCTTGCAGAAGATGCAAACCTGATAAAATGCGGAAGAAAAATAAGAAAGATGGGGCCAAAGATTGTAATTATCAAGAAGGGAGAGCATGGATGCCTGCTTTTCTATGACCATCACGTTCTTCCGTTCCCGGCATGCCCAATTGAGGATATTGCAGATCCGACAGGTGCCGGAGATTCTTTTGCAGGCGGATTCCTAGGAGCTCTTGCAGCAAGGAACGCTACAGAACCCAAAATAGAGGATTTGAAAGTTGCAATTGCTTATGCGAACGTAATGGGTTCTTTAGCAGTGGAAGATTTTTCAGTAAATAAGCTAGTTGCTACTAATAAGGAAGAGATTGAAAAAAGGTTCAAGAATTACTGCGAAATGCTGAGAATATAATTCTTAAAAATAGAATCAGTTTGGAGATGTAGCTAGGCGGAATACATTCTCCGGCCCATGCTCAAAATTACGAATCATATCCTGCAAAATCTCGGGCTCGAGAGTATTGGTAGTTATATGCCCTAAACTACATATTTGGTCTCTAGAACCATGATTAGAAAGAAAATCTAAGCCAGGGGCAAAAACGACAATCTTCAGATTAGGATTCTTGCTTAACATGTTATTAATCAATTCTTGCGTTGCCGCATGGGAACTGAATTGTACAATCGCCAAATCAGTTTTTCTTGCCATTCCAATGGCTTCTTCTGCAGTTTCTGCAAACCGTATGTTCCTAGGAACCAGTCTGTCGCCCTTACTCCTTGAGAGCATAATGCGCATATGATCTGTGCCCATCGTTGCAATTGACGTTTTGTCAGATGAAACGAAAAGAAGATTGTCTACTCTAACTGGCCCAAATCTAAGCGGAAGCTGATCTTGAGGCAAAAGCTCTTGAACTGCAAGTTTTGCAACCTTCCTTTGGAATAAATCGTGTTTACTTAACCAAGCACCAATTGCACCCATAATCTCACCAAAAAATTATATGCTGGAAAAGGATATTAAACCCTTGGCAAATCATATCACAATACCGTGCTTCAGCGCATGGGATACCATCCCTATTCTTTTTTTGGCTTTTTCAAATTCGACTGGAGTATAGCAAAGAAAATCCACCGGATAATCCATATCCCAAGCAAGATATAGCTCTTCGCCTCGGCTAAGCGGCCTCTTTCCATTGAATTTTTCAGACACTACGATAAGATCGATATCGCTCCATTTTTTTGCGCTGCCGTCCGCACGGCTGCCGAAAAACAGCATATGAGCTATCGGCAAGGCTGCATTCGCCCGTTTCTTGAAATTTTTTAGCTTGTTGATTAGAGAATTGTCTTTACCCATTTTATCACGTCTTCGGCTATGGCAAGGCAACGTTCAGCATCTCCAGATGAAAATTTTTCAGCAGGAGTTTTCAGCTCGCCAGGGTATCTTGATTCAATATACGCCCTCCCAAGATAGATGCAATCTTTTACAAGCGCTTCCGGCAAACTAACTTTCCTTCCTAGAAAAACCAAATCATGAACTTTTGCCAAATCATTGAATTTACGGATATAAACTGCCTTTAACGCTTTCTCTGCAGCTTGCTGAGAAAGAAACGCGGATGCATAATACCTGCGGGACTTAAAAGTAAGCTCAGCAGTTTTGAAATCCTCATCCGCCTGCTTCAGCCACAACGAAACATCTTCCTGCATAACGGAATTACACACAATAAAGTTAAATACTTTGATAAACGCACTTTTTTGCCTTGAAAAATTTCTTGGCAAACGCAACTGCCTTTCTCACGCTGAATTTTTTGCAGGTGTAGATAACTGCTGAAAAGAATCCCGCATTGCCCCAAACATAAAGCGCAATTCCGGAATCTATAAGCGGGATAAACGTATCGAAACCCTGATTGATGGCTTTCCCTTGCTTTCCAGTGGCATGGATTACCGGCTTTCCATAAGTCCGCAAGCCAAGCTCTTTGGTTATGCCTGAAAAAAATAGAAGAATATCCTTTTTCACAACCTTACGCTCGAAGTATCCTTCGACAATCAGCCGTTGGCGGGTTATGTGCGGAGCGATATCCTTCATATGTTCACTCCTAAATAACTCCCAATCGCGTATCCTGCAATCGCCGCCCCGAAACCGATTACTGCCATCTCCAAGCCGCTCTTCAGCCAACTTGTGAACATCAGTTTTCCTTTATACGCCCCGGCAATGAATAGGACTGCAAGACCAAGAACCAGCGCACCAAGGATTGCGTTGATGCCCGTAAGAAACAGAAATGGAATAATAGGAACAATCGAACCAATAAATGATGAAAATCCAACAACCAATGCTTCAGAACCAGGATTTATCCCATCTGCAGATGTAAGCCCGAGCTCCTCGGTCATCATCGTCTCCAGCCATAGCTTATCGTTGGAGCAAATATGCTCTACAATCATGTCCAAATCCTTTCCGCGGAACCCTTTTTTCATGTAAATAAGCCTAATCTCCGCGCGCTCGACTTCCGGAAGATGCTTCATTTCCCATTTTTCCTTTTCCATTTC
>JBAYGV010000083.1:0-5245 GCA_041666445.1 Candidatus Micrarchaeia archaeon
GGACTGCAGCGGCTTTCCGAACTTGTCAACCGGAATCTTGTTGACAGTTAGCCGATATTTTTTATAAGGCAGGCCTTCTTCAGATTCAAAAGTATAATATCCGTCTTTAGCAGTGAAATTTTTCTTCATGGAAAGTGTCAAGCCATCATAGCTGCATTCTATGGTCCTATCTTTCTTAACGATTTT
Organism: Candidatus Micrarchaeia archaeon; assembly: GCA_041666445.1. GTDB lineage: Archaea > Micrarchaeota > Micrarchaeia > Anstonellales > Bilamarchaeaceae > JBAYGV01. The sequence goes on from JBAYGV010000083.1 coordinate 187, forward strand.
TTCGCAGGCATTAGGAAGTATGAGTGCCATGTTATCCATGAATTTCTGCCCGACTTCAGCAGCAATGTTTCCGCCAATTACCGTGAAATAGCCGGACATGGTGGAAAAATCAATCGTATTTGTTATTACAGATGAGCCGGAATCATAGACAACCTGATGAAAGTCAATTGTAGAATTAGATGAAGAAAAGGATACCCCTGATAGGAATCCAAGAAACAGGAAAAAGAGCCAAATATAGGATTTGCTGAACTTCATAAGAAACACAATGGTAAATGGACGACCAAACTTTATAAATCTAATGTGAGTAAGGGGAGTATGACCATGTTATCTACGTCGATTAGAGCGAAAGCCCTAGAACACAAGGAATTAGTTGAGCAATGGGGCAAAAAAGAGCTTGTAGGAAAAGCCGCAAAAAGCGCTGGAATCCAGCGTCCGGAAACCCGAACCACCGAACGGGTAATGGAAGATGTCCAATATACCGGAATAGTAACCCGGGGAGTTGGAAAAGAGTTCCATGAACGGACGGCGATAGCAAAAAAAGACGTTGACAGGTTTGCACTTATTTATTCCATGAGCAAGCAAAAATTCCAAGCGGATATAAAAAACAGGCTAATCCCAATAATGCGACGGGGCTATGCCTGGGAAAGCCCGCAATCAAGAAGGCTGCGCGAACAATACATGACAAAGGCAGACAAGATATTCACCATGTTTGACAATTGCGACATAAACGCTGAATTTTTCTCTGAAGGAGCAGCGATAGAAATCCATTCCGTTTCATCAAAAAGCATGGAAGATTTGGAATTTTGCTCGGCTGCAGGAATAGTTGATAAGAAGCCAAGGAAAAGGAAGAATGACACGAGCGGGGATGCAGTATTTTTCCAGGAGCTTACCCAGCGGGGAGAGCGGGCGATAATGTTTGGCGTCTTCGATGGGTTGGTTGAAGGAAGAGGCTCGGAAAGCGAAGCATCTGCGCTTGCAATAAAGATACTCAAGGAATACGTGGAAAAAATACGCGATACCCGCAGCCATGAAGATATTCAAGCGCTGCTAACCCAGTATGCAAATGAAGCGGATTCTACCATAAGCGAAACAATGAACAACCTTGGGGGGACAACAGCTTCAATAGGAGTGGTTTCCGGGAAACAGATGACCTACCTGAACATAGGCGATTCTCGAATTTACGCAGTTTCGCTTGCAGGCATTCCAGTTGTGAAAAAAATAACTACCGATGATGGGATTGCAGGAGCGGTTGAACGGGGAGCATGCATCCCATTGCAGGAATTTGTAAGGGAAGCGGCATTTCCCTACCTTTATTTGGGCTCGTTCAGCCAGCAGATAAACGGAAGGTATGCTGGAAAGAAAGTCCTTCACCAAGGATTCACTTTGCGTGCGCCTAATATCGGAACAATAAACATAAGCGATTATGACATGATATTGGGGGTTACGGATGGGGTTTGGAAGCATCTTCCGATGAAAGTTGAAGAGAAGGGATTCCTTGTTGATGCTAATTGCGAGCTTACCGCTTCGGAATTGATACGTGGATTCAAGTCAAAAAAGCCGAAAGATATGGTTGAATCATTGCACGAGTACGCACGTTCCAACATGAATGCTGGAATAGTGAAAGTGAAAAATAATTATTCGGTAGTTTCCAGCCCGGAGGATATTGGGATAGTGGCTGTGAGCGTGTAGAGGAAAAGATACTACTGCTTATCAACCTACAACCAAAAGGAACCTAACGAGCGCAGCCGAACTTAACGAGCGAAGCGATCGACATCTCAGCAGAGATGGAGAGACCTGGGCAGCAGCCCAAGCGGAGTGCTTCAACAGAGTGCCTTCAAATCTACTCGCTTTCTATTCTCGGCGCAAGGTAATAGACTACCTTTGCCCCTTCTATTTCATAGTCCAACTTTAACGGACGGTCAGTTTCGAGATGCAATGTGATTGCAGATGCAGCCGTAGTCGCTTTTACGATATCCTCCAAATACTGGAGCGGGAAGGTTGCCTTTGTCGCTTGTGTGGTGTGAAGCTCCAGAAGCTCAGGAGTTCCTTTTTCGAATTCTGCTTTTACGTCCCCGCTGTCCCCTTTAACTTCAACAACGAAAGAATCAGTATTCAGCATGAGCTTTACATGGGAGCTGACCAGTTTTGCGTCCTTGAGGACTTCCTTGAACGAATCCCCGCTTACTTTTACGAAATTCGCATATTCGATTTTCGGCTCCCTTTGGATGCTTTCGCCAATGTCTAAAATCGGGATTTTGAATGTCCTCTTTTTCTTGTCTGCTACGAACTTGATGACCAATCTTCCATCTCCAACAGACAACTCGACCTTTTCTCCGCGCTTGCCTCTTGCGAGAACATTGCTTAGCTGGCCAATGTCCAATCCAAGCTTTGTTTCTTCGTCAATATGGTATTCTAAAAATGCTATTTTTGGCATAAGGAATGCGACCATTGAAATCTGCGACGGATCCATTGCTTTCAGATGTATTCCATCAGCCTTTACCTCAAAAATTCCCTCTTCCACCAGGCTTGCTATTGAGTCAATTGCAGACTTGAAAGCAGGCGCTTCGTTAACGACAATCTTCATAATTCCCACCGTAAATCCAATATAATTAGTTAGACTGAATATTGGTGCAAAGAGATTATAAAAGTAGCAGATGGGCAGTAGGCAGTGGCTGGTAGGCGGTGGCGATTGGACGGTAGATGATCTGAATAGATTGAAGGTAGTGGGCGGCAGATATTGAGTAAAATGCCAAAAACTTAACGAGCGAACGGGGTGAGCGAATGAGAACGGCCGTCACGGGTTGAGAACTAAGACTAGGCCGTCTAGCGCAACGGCTAATAAACAAAGATAAGCGGCAACTCGGAAGCTACTCTTGATGTCATAGCCGAAGCTCTACTGGGACGGTGTCATCATCGTTGCCAGTAGAAATATTGCCGAAACCAATTAATAACCGTTTCTAAAGCATATGAAATTCAAAGCTTTACCTGTCTGACAATCACTCCGGCTTCTTTCAGCAATTTGAGAGGAGCCTCGCCAAGCGGATATTCTGCATTATAGACGACTTCCACCAATCCGGCATTCAAAATCATCTTTGTGCAAATCAAGCATGGCGAAAAAGTAGTGTAAAGCGTAGCGCCCTTTATTGAAACGCCATGGTAAGATGCCTGGACGATTGCATTCTCTTCCCCATGCGAGCAATAACATTCTTCAAGGTTCTTTCCGCTTTCGGAAAAGGAATTGCATCTTGGGCAGCCCCCTTCATCGCAATTTTTAACTCCACGAGGAGTGCCATTATAACCGGTTGAAATTATCCTCTTGTCTTTTACGATTACGGCCGCAACCTTTCTTTTCACGCAGTTGCTTCTGCTTGCGACTTCCCGCGCAATATTCATGAAATATTCATCCCAGCTTGGCCTGTTCAATTTGAATTCTGCCGAGAGTTCTGAAAGCGCCTTGTCAACGCAATCAAACAGGTGCGGAACATCAGCATCGTTGAGAATAATCTTGTTGGAAAGCTTTGATGTTTCAATTATGTTCTGCTTGGTCTTGTCCACATTCCTTGCTTCCAGTTCCTCGATTTTCATGAAAACATCGAACGTTTTCGGATCGTCTTCCCTTCCCCTCATTTTCATCCTTACAAATCTGGTTTCCGGAGGAGAAGTAATGTAGATTAGGAAGAAACCGCCTTTTGACTTAAGGACTTCTACTTCTGCAGGATTGCGGATGGAATCAATAACATAGTTTCGGTCGGATTGGACCTTAAGAAGGGTTTTTTCAGCAAGCACGCCTGCACCGAACTTTTCCCTAAGCTCGTTTGCCTTTGCAATAAGATTAGTACGGGTAATTTCAATTCCAGAAGCAGTAAGCTCTTCGCGTATTACATCTGAGAGGGAAAGATAGTAGAATCCCTTTTTCCTCAAGTATTCAGCGGTTGTCCCTTTTCCTGCGCAATTCTCGCCAGTAAGCCCGATAATCATAATAACCTCCCGAAATTAATTTGCTTGGAAGGTTAAATAAAGATATGGAAGATAGACTCGAAAAACAGGTAGACGCAGATTTTGTTTCAGAAATACTTCTTCGTAATCCTCTTGATTGTTTCCAGAATTTCCTTATCCTCCGCAGTCAGCATGTCCAATTTCGTTTCCCAGAGCCTCATTTCATCCGGAGTCATGTAAACGTAAAGAACATCACCTTCGCAAATATCCTTTCCGAAATAGGGCTCATCGCTGGAAATCGCAACCTGCATTCCCCTTGTCGCTTCGTCTTTTGAATCCTTTTCGTGCTGGATGCCTTTTATTTCCCCGACAATTTTCCCAGCTTGGTTCATCAGCCTGAAATGCGGCTTTATCCTCCCGCCAAGGATTTCAACCCCGAAAATTGCGGGCTTGCAAACCCTGAAACAGCAGCCTGAAAGACATTTCACCTGCCCGGGCCATGGCATTTTCACAAGCGCTTCCTTTTTCTCTTTTTCTTTTTCATTCGCAGTCCATTCCTTATAGCGGTCAATTAGCTGGTAAACAATATTGCTCCAGATTATCGGAATACCCTGCTTGTCTGCTTCAATCCTCGCTTCATCAATAACCGGAACATTGAACCCAAGAATCGCGCCCTTGTATCTATCCTGATTGGAAACTGCAAGTGCTGCGAGCACATCCTTTCTGCTTATTTTCCCGACTCCCGCATCTTTTACGGATATTCCTGCGTCTTTAAGCAGCCCAATTAACGCTTCAACCGAACCAAAACTTTCCGCACGGACAATTACTCCTGCTTCCTGGCTTTCGTAAATTATTTTCTTGAACTGTTCCTCGATTTCTTTTTTGTCTGTTTCCAGATTCTCCACCACCTTTATCGGGGAGCCTGGCATTGCATCTTCCAGCCCAGGAGCGGATATCTTCACTCCTGCCGCCGCAGCAACCATGTCAATATACTTGAATTTTTCATTCGGATTGTTTGAAGAAACGTTTGGCTCAAGCAACGCGCGGATTTTGGATGTTTTCGCCCCGTTATTTGTAAGGAAAATGAATTCCTGGTTCTTTTTGAGAATTCCATCGTAGAGTA
>JBAYGV010000084.1:0-5217 GCA_041666445.1 Candidatus Micrarchaeia archaeon
ACATTACACCCAATTGAGTCATGACGATGCCTATATCCCGAGATACATTTCCACCAGCTTCGATAGCCGAAACAACTCCATCTTCAGTAATCACTTTTGCTCCACTTAAATTCATTCTTAGGCCTCCAAAAAGTGGAGCTATTGAAAACGAATTAGAATCCAACCTTTCAAGTCTTGAAACAACGGCAGTGGAATCGTTCGCTCCGCCAATGCCAATCCCTCCAACAACTATATGCATGCCATCATGAAAATTGACAATGACATTGAAATGATAGGGAGTATAAAACGGGGGAAACATGCCATCGCCAGTAAGTGTATTTTTCCCAACCGCAGGCATTACGAAAACTCCCGGAGTTTCTTCCATTGGCAATCCAACCCTTCGTTTAAATGCTATAACATCTCTTGAGAAATCGGATTTGAGAATTGCTTTTATTATTTCCACGGCTCTGATTAACCCATTTCCAGATAGAATGCAAGGCATAGCTTCAGAATGCCATAGTCCAACGCCAGATGCTGTGGATTCATCCGAACGCAAGAAAACATATAATCCGGCAAAAGGAGCTAACGCTTCTTTGATTCCCGCAATTTCGTATGGTGAAAATTCAGTTTCGTCTATCGCTTTGATTGCTTCTTCCGACCTTTCGTGGGAAACGCCAGCTCGCTTGAAAAACTCTGAGAAAAATGATGGAGTAATCACAGTATTTGGAAGATAGATAACTTCCCGTGAAGGATCTCCTTTAATTACAGATGAATTTACTGTTGTTATCAACGGTTCCATCCCACGATAGGCAGTACTCTTTGCACTTGGATTGCCGTCTCCGATTGTGGGGGTTCGGACATTCACAGTAACCAAACTGGCCTGAGATGGCCTAGAAAATACAGTTTTCATAACAGTTATAGATGGTATTGGCAGGTGTTTTAAAAGATTGCTCTTCTGAAATTGTAAAGTAATTAAAGGCTAAGTATACAAATCTCGAATAACCTAATGGGCTCGTAGCTCAGCAGACACGCGCAGGCTCAAATCAAATGTAAAGCCAAAGCGTGGCAGAACAGAGCGTTCCGTTCGCAAGTTTTAGCGCATAACCAAAACGTTAAGGCAGGGAATCGGAGAGGCCGAGGGTGCGAGGATTCCAACCACTCGCTTCGCTCGTTAAGTCGGGCAAGCAAACTGGAAGCGCAATTCCCTCCGAGTCCATTTAAATATATTGACACAATAATATGAGAATAAACCAATAAGCAGATTCAGGTGAAACTTTTCATGTTTTCAATTCCAAACCCGTATAAAGGCAATTACAAGCTGCTTGCAATTTATCCTGCAATACTAATCATACTATCATTAATTTTCATCCCAAACATAAAGCTCGGGGTTGATTTCACAGGAGGAACCTTGATTTCGTTGGATTTGAACCAAAAGGTCGATCCGGCAATATTGAAAGAAAAATTCGCGGCAGACGGATTGAGCGGAAATATACGAATTTACGATTCTGCAATTGGGCCAAAAGCGGAAATAGAACTGTCCCAAAGCCAAGATTTAGTAAAGGCGGAAGAGTTGAAAAGCGAATTTGGCAAGCAATTGGAAAAAACAACAATGGCGGAGGTTATCCTTAACCAAAATGCATCGGCAATGGAAGATTATCTGAAAGAAAGAACAGCACTGAATAAAATAGCAAACCAGATGTTTGCATTATCTCGTTCCAGCCTGAAGGCAGAGGATATATCGAATCTAAATACGCTCCAGAAGGATTTTGGAGATTCGTATTCCCTGGTTTTCACAAATTACATGAATGACCTTTCCACAGTCATAAACAAGCATGTTTCCTATTCTTCAATGTCAGTAAAGGTAATTAGCCCTGTGCTTGGAACCCACTTCATAGAAAAAGCCGAGATGGTAGTAATATTCGCGGCAATACTAAGCACAATATTCGTATTTCTTTTCATCAGGGCAGTCATTCCAAGCTTTGCAGTCATTACTGGTGCTGCAAGCGACATCATAATTGCACTTGGAGCAATGGGGCTTTTCGGAATCCCATTAACCTTGCCTTCGTTTGCAGCCTTATTGATGCTTATTGGGTTTTCGTTGGATACAGACATTTTGCTTACCATGAGGATGCTCAAGCGAAAAGGAAACCCGAGGGAAAAGGCATTTGATGCAATGAAAACAGGATTGACCATGAGTGCAATGGCGATTGTCTCATTCGGAATCCTATTTATTCTTGGATCATTAACTCATATTTCAACATATTATGAAATTTCTGCAGTTGCACTGGCAGGGCTTGTTGCAGACACATTCGCAACTTGGGGGGTAAACGCAGTAATTATACTCTGGTATGTGGAACGGCATACGGGCATTGTGCACAGCGATAAACCAGGTGATAGCTGATGGAAATCCTCAGGAACAAAAAATTCCAGCTCATGGCTATATTGTTCATTCTATTCCTTGCAGGCATTGCAATTTATGCAAAATTCGCAGGATTATTGCTCATACTTTCATTATTCGTATTTGGCGGCCTTTCGATAATGTGGAAAGAAAAAGAAATTAAAGTCGCCGGCCTTGTTGCGCTTGTGCTGCTTGCGCTTTCATGCATTGCAATAAACGGCATGAAATTCGGCATTGATTTCAGCGGCGGAACAAGAATTCCAGTCATACTTGACCATTCTGTAGATACTACTACGATGAACGAAATGGTCCAGATAATAAAGAAAAGGGCGAACGTGCTCGGCCTTACTGAAGTGAAAGTAAGGGCAGTCGGTGATTCAGAAATAGATGTTGAAATTCCCTCCAATGACCAAACCAATATTCAGTTTGTAGAAGAAATCCTGTCGCATCAGGGTGTATATGAAGGCATAGTTGATGGCCAAATTGCAATTAAAGGAGATGATGTTTATTCTACTTCAATAACCCCGTTGACGGCAGCGCAACTGCAGTCATCAGGAAGCGACTGGGGGGTCGGATTTTCAATAAATAAGGAAGGCGGGGAGCAATTCGCAGAAGTTGCAAAAGGAAAGGCCAATTATCCGTTGTACATGTTCCTTGACCGGCCAACAGACGCAGTCGTTTTCATATCTTACGCAGACTTTTCAGCAAAATCTTCAGATATCGCAACTAAAGAGGATTTGATTAAGGCAGCGAATGACGCAATGAAATTGGATGGAGGAAAGAATATCCAGCTTTACATTCTTGAAGATACGAATATCAATAACATAACGCCTGCAACCAACAAGACAAAGGCAATAGTTTCCAAGGACTTGGTTCAGGAAACTAAAAACAATATTGCAGCAAGAGGATTTGCACTTGTTGAATTTGAAACGAATGACTTTGTCCCGATTATAGAAAAAAGCGAACGGTCTTCTTTGAATTATCATGTTTCCCAGTGGACCGCAATCGGTTTACTTTCAGCGCCATTCCTTTCGCCGGGGGTAACCCAAGGCATCCCAGCGTATAACTACCAGATAAGCGGAGTTGCACGCTCAACAGGAAAGGAAAGGACTACTGAAATAGACGAGAATGTAAAAAGGATTGAATCTGTCCTGAAAGGAGGCTCATTGCCAGTCCAGATAACGCTTGGCAGCAGGGTTACTTTGCCATCAAGCCTTGGAAGCGAATTCCTCAAGCTCAGCCTTATTGGAATTGCACTATCGCTTATAGTGATTTCCATATTGATGGGCATCAGGTATATGCACATGAAGGCGATATTGCCAATAATTGCAATCAGCCTTTCTGAATTGATTATTTTACTTGCTATTCTAGGTTCGTTTACTATTGATTTATCTGCCATGGCTGGAATTTTAGCAGCTATTGGGGTTGGCGTTGACGCACAAATAGTAATTACCGATGAAATATTGAAAAAAGACGGGCTTAAAATTGAGGAGAAGATGGAGCATGCGTTCGATATCATCAAGACGAACGTTGTGGTTGCGATTATAGCGATGGTTCCGCTGCTTTTCTCAGGAATAGTTGAAGTAATCGGATTTTCAATTTCAACAATATTGGGAGCATTGCTCGGTTATCTGATTTCCAGGCCTGCTTACGCAGTGATTGTTGGAAAGATTTTGGAAGAGTAGATTGAAAAGGCACTTTTTGTTTATTTTTACGCAGTTGCAGCGAACGCTTCTCCGATTGCATCGTTAGCATAGACGACCATATTTTTTTCTACTAATTTATTTATAGGAAGGGAGATCATGAAGGCCGGATTGACATACCCCCTCATTACCAATATCCCTGCTTCGCGCAACGCTCCATTGAAATGAGATAGTAAAATCTTGACTGGAGAACCGCTAGGATTACTGAAAATTATTGCTGAAACTTTGGCATATTGAAAGAAATCGAAATCAATGAAGAAGTTTTGGGGCATTACGTCCGTAATAATTACGCTTCCTTCTGGGAATACGAATTTTTTATTAGTAATGGCAACACCCATGGTTTTAGTTGCGGCAGCGGGGCTATATTGGAAAACGCTTTTAGAATGCACAACGCCCCTCCCAACAATTTGAACAGAATTTGTAGAATCTAAATCTAATATTTTTTGCTCGCTTGGAACATCTGGCTTGGAAAACGGAGTTGAAACAATGGGTGAAGCTTGGAGAAGACTAACACGGAGCGGATCCCGATAATAAAAATCAAATGCGGCCTCAATATAGGTTTGGCCTGTCAACCCTTCTGCGACCAAACTTAAGCGGCTAAGTACGTCACTGCCAATAATCTCTCGATATCGATCTAGATACCTGGAAATTTCTGATTCAAGACGATGATGAGCGACTCCTTTTTGGAAAGAACCGTCTCTTGAAAGAAGCATTCTGGGATCGATATCCAAATTTCCAAGGTGCTTGTGGGTTAGTCTCTCGAAATCCTCACCATCTTTGAACCGGTAAACAGCAGGACGCACGCAATTGGCCCCTCCAATTCCCATGCCAAATACTGCCAAATGGTCGCCGGGGCCGTAGAAATTCAAAATAGCATTTATATGATAAAGGGTAGTTGCTACTTGGGTCCCCTCAACAGTTAGAACATCAAAAACAAGAGGCATTGCCAGCGTTCCGGGATTTATGTCCGGCAAGCCAACGCGTTCAATAAACGCAGCAACATCTCTTGAATAGTGAGATGCGAGAATTTTTTTTACTGCGGCTTCCGTATCCGCAAGGGATTTTGGAGAACCATCATTAAGGACTATTCCGCCTTTCCATATCCCGCATCCGCCAGCAGTCGCTTCGTCGCTCCTC
>JBAYGV010000085.1:0-5213 GCA_041666445.1 Candidatus Micrarchaeia archaeon
CTTCAGCTTCTTGAACTGCCATTCTATGAATTTGTTGAATTTCTTGTCAAATGAATAGAACTTCCTTCTCCAGTCAATTGCATATCCCATCTCCTTCATTCCTGCTTCTATCTCCTTTGAGAAATGGGTCACTAGCGCGTTCGGTTCAGTCAGCGTTGCCGCAGTTTTTCGGTCTATTCCGTAAATCCGTTCGAAAATGCTTAAGACTTCTTCGTCCTTATCCGCAATCCGTTTTGCCATTGCCAATATTGGTGTTCCGGTCACATGGAATGCCATCGGAAAAAGCACATTGTAACCGTTGAGCATCCAATATCTCGCGTAAATGTCCGTAGTGGAATAGGTTCTTGCATGCCCGATATGCTGGGGTGAATTCGGATAGGGGAATGCGGCGGTGATGTATTTTTTCTTTCCTGGTTTTTTCGTTTTTCCGCCAACTGCGGTTTTCGTTTCTCCATCCGGCTCGCTTTCGTAAACCTTTTCAGATTCCCATTTTGCCTGCCATTTTTTTTCCATTTTGTTAATTTCGTGAGCGTCCATAGGGCAAATTAGTATGCCGATATAATTAAAAATACGGGAATTGCGCCGACCATCTGGCTATTACCCACCACCTACTGCTCATCCGTCCATCATCTAACGCGCCGTTTTTTATTCTTTTGCAAATAATATCATTTCTTGATTTTATGCTTGCTCAAAAAAGATTTGGAAGGGCTGCTCGGCCGATTCTCGGTGCTGCCGCCGTGTTTGCCGCTGTTGCCAGTATTGGAACTGTTTCATTAAACCGAGAGAAGCTCCCTTCGCTTCCCGAAGTCGTTGTTTTTTCAGAATGCTCAACTCCTTCTGGAAACCTTGATATAAAACGAATTAACGAGCAAGCTATTCTTCTCAAGCTTCCGGATGGTTGTCGAAAAGTGCGTTGCCTTAGCGAAGTTCCCGATGCAACTTCAGAATCCCAAGCTCACGGTTGTTTTACGGTTAGAGCTGATACTGATCTCAACAATATTCCGGCGATTAACAGCACAGTAAAATCATCCAATATATGGCAGAAGAACTATTATGATTTAGCTAAAAAACGGATTCTTGAGCTGGCTACTGCATTTGGAATCCTTATTGGCCTTTTTCTTTCTGCCCGCGAGAGGATGAGAGCAGTGCGTGAAGATGATGCCAAACTTTCTCGCGTTGCCCGTGAGGCATTTGAACAGGTCGTTAAAGGGTTTGGTGCCCGTCAAGATAAGCCTCCTGGTCCATCAGAAGGCTCTTCCTAGCAGTTGCCGGAAATTCCTGCCAAAAGTAAACCTATTTAATCCATAATACCCTTATTTTTACGTGATGTTGTCCGTAGCAATGCCAATACTTCTTACTCTGGGCGAGATTTTCCCAGGCAATGCGCCATTGTACATAGCAATATCCCTCGCCCTCGCGGTTTCCATAACCGCATTTTTCTATCTTCTCAGCAATCTCCTAAATCATCCTCCGTTGAATGCGCTTGCAAAGGAAGAGCTGGCAGCTTTAATATTGAGCGTTTTCATCATCGGAGGCTGGATATTCACCCAGGTTACGCTTAATACGTTTTCATGCTCTGCCATCTTCGGAAGTTGCGATTTGAGCACAACCCATTTTGCGGTTGGGCATTTGCAAATGGCCTGGGGGTCATTGGAAGTTCTTTTCCAAAAATTAAAATCAATTTATCTGGGGCTCTATACCTACGAAGTACTGATTGGCTTCCTTTCCACAGTCTATGTTCCGCTGGGAACATTCAATCCGTTGCTTGCGCTTGTGCCGGCATCTTTTCCGCCCCTCGTTGGCTTATCCATGCTCAGCAACGCGCACACTGTCTTGGTTGAGGCCATAGGGATGGTGATGATTGCCGTAGTCGCTAAACAGCAATTGCTCAATTTTGCGCAGTATTCCATTCCGCTTGTGCTTCTGCCCATGGGCCTTGTGTTGCGGGCGGTTCCGTTGTACCGTACGACCGGTTCGAGCATAATCGCCATTTGCGTTTGCCTTTATTTCATCTATCCCCTTACGGTTGTGCTTTCAAATTATATGATATTCGATTTGTACAAGCCTGCGGATTTTGCCTACGCGCCATCCACGTTCGGTTTTTGCCAGGCGCAAAAAGAGGGGCAGGACCCAACGGATGCATTAAAGGACAAATCGGTTGCCATAGGGGAATTCCGTGAGCTAATCGCCGCCAATGCCTATCCAACCGAATCCATCCAAACCCCGAAATCAACGGCATGGTGGGAGAAGTTAATCAACTTTGTCGCGGGAATCGGGAAGACCATATCTTCTCTTGCCAGCATCCTATGGACAATGGCTACCGTTATCGTGGACTTTTGGTCAGGGATAAAAGGTTTGTTCGGGCAATATTCGGTAATAACCGGGCTTTATAATTTCATAATTGACGAAGTAGTAATCGTTTCGCAGTTTGTTATTGTAGTAATCGTGACCTCTGTTTTCGAGATAATAATCACGGTTACGATGTACAGGAACATCAGCCTGCTGATTGGCGGCGAAGTGGATATCGCAGGGCTTTCGAAATTGGTGTAGCCATGGCCGGGACTTGGGGGTGCTCTAAATGATTTGCGACGCGATGCTTAAGGCACTTAATCTTTCATCCTCCCCCTATTGCGATATGCTGGTTCTGGTTGCAGTGTTGATGGGGCTTTATATCACGTTGAAATACCTGGCAGGAAAATTCATCAACAACACCGGTTGGGAAGCTGCGGCATGGATTGATTTGAGCGATTTATGGAAATCGCTAATCGCTGCGTTTTTGGCAGTTGGCTTTTTCGAAGCGGCCAATGCAATTACCAAGCTTCTGTTGCACGAGGATTCCCCCACTTCTGCAGCCATGGAATTCCTTCAGAGGGTCCTTCTTACCGGGGTTCTTGAGGCAATAAACGACATTTTTTCCATACAGATGATTTTTTCCATATTCAACACTTTCTCTCTGCGGCCGCACGAGGCAGTTTGGACCTGGACATTTAAAATATTCCCCGGCGTTGATTCGGTTATGGGGATTTGCAATATAGTCGGCTACGGGCTGATTGCGGTGTTTGGGAGCGTCTATGCGCAGATTACAATTCTCTCTTTGATTAACGCAACCATGTACACCTTTTTCCTCCCTGCCGGGATTCTTTTGAGATTTTTTATCCCAACGCGCGATGCCGGAAATTTCCTTATTGCCATGGCAATCGGTTTCCAAGTGGTCTTTCCATCCACCTATGTGATAAACATAATGGCACTCGATAAAATGTCCCAAATGACTACGGGCATGGCGCAATATACCCCATACATGGGAAGCAGCTCACTCGGGTTCTGGAAGTATACCTTTCTAGGAAGTTTCATACCCGTTGCCATGATTGGCGGTTTTATAGACAAGCTTGGCACTACTTTGGGCGTAGGGATTGCGTCCAGCACTGCAAAGGTAATGTTCGCAGAATTTACTCTTTATAATTTGACCTACGGGCTTTTCAGGCCCATACTCGAGGCAACGGCCGAACTTTCGCTTGTTTCGCTGTTCCTGCCAGCATTTTCAACCATGCTGACGTTTGCGTTCATAAACGCGATGACAAAATTCATACAGTCGAGGATTTGACATGGCATCACCATCAGCATTGAATTATGCCGACCTTGCGCTCGGGAGAGTGAATGAATTCTTCAACAGCGTTTTCGCAGAATGGCTGATTATTGCAGCCATGCTCATTATAATTTCAAGCGCCATAGTAGGGATAGTTTACCTGGTTGGAATTCTGCTTCAGAACGATAAAATAAAAACCTGGGCAAAAATGGAAGTGGTTGAAATCGCCTATTCCATTGTGCTTCTTGCGCTTTGCCTCTCATTCCTGGGGGTTATGGATTATACCGTGCTTCAAATCGTCAATCCGCCTGGCAATATTGGTTCCGCATCAATTATCTGTACCTCTGTTTTCTCCCAATCCGACTATTACGAAGGTGTGCCCTGCCATATACGGCTTGGCATGAATTACCTGAATTCACTTTTCAACGAGGGAAAACTGGTTGGCCTAAAGCTCTACAACAGCTACATCTACACGTCCGCGCTTGCAGAAGTGAACATAAACCTTGAAATGATCACAGAGCAGCCGGGAGTTTTTGCCTACAATCCAATACGGGGTTTCTTTGTGATGGGCAACACCCTGAAAAGCACGATGTTTGATTATTTAATCAAGGTAATGACGGTTACAAAATTCCAGGAAGTCCTGCTTAGGTTCATTGCGCTTGCGCTTTTCCCAGTAATGTTCGTATTGGGAGTCGTTTTGCGCTCATTCTTCTTTACCCGTCGCCTTGGCGGCCTGCTGATGGCGCTTTCGCTTGCGCTGTATTTTATTTTTCCAATGTTCTATGTTGCCGGGGGAGTGTTTTTTGATGCGTTAAAGAAAGAGTCAATAATATGGAATACGGCCCAGGGGGATAAGGTCGAAGACGCATCCGTATTAGGCTCACTCTATATTGACTTGGATGGGTTCCCGTCCCTTACAGGTGCGAATAACAATATGTTCAGCATGGAACAGCTGCATCTTGCGGCCGTGGAAGCCGGGAATGGCGCCTCTCCTGCTTCTGGCATTAATGATCCCGAGCATTTGTCCGGAATAGAATACCTCAAGGCGGATTCTAGCGTGGCAGCTTTGTCAAAAATTGATTTCTGCAAAACCGAAACCGATCCGGCATTGGTGCAAAAGGCGCTCGATGACGAGGACAAAATACTCAAGAATTTCGACAATTTCCTCTCTTCAAAAAGCCTTTATCAATCAGAAAGCATATTCGTATGGGAAGCGGCAGAACCTGGCGGCTATATCGACATGGTGAGCAGGCTGACATTCTTTTCCCTTTTCTTTTCATTCTTGGGGGTGATGGCAACCATAGCTGCGGTAAAAAGCCTTTCAGGCTTGTTCGGTGGCGATTTGGAAATCGCAGGGCTTACGCACCTCATATAATTATTGCCTATGATTATGGCTGAAGCAAGATGATGGTGGTTTGAAAAATGGATTTGAAAAAAACGTTGCATTTGCTCGCGCTTGCGGTGGTTGCAGCCCTGCTTTTCGGAACTTCGGTTTCCTTTGCCGATTCTTCCCCCTCCGCACTTGTCCCACCATCCCTTTGCAATACCCAAAATTCTGTCGCAGGCTCGCTTTGCCAGAATTTCGATTGGGACGTGGTAGGCGGTTTCTTCCAGACTTACCTGGGCAATA
>JBAYGV010000086.1:0-5202 GCA_041666445.1 Candidatus Micrarchaeia archaeon
GCAGGGGTTCCGTTCAAAGGAGCGCTCTATGGGCAATTCATGGCTACTAAAGATGGCGTGAGAATAATTGAATTCAATTCTAGGTTCGGGGATCCGGAAGCGATGAATGTGCTTTCGCTTTTGAAAGGCTCGCTTACGAATATATTGCTGTCAATTGCGGACGGAAACCTGGAAAATGCAGAATTTGAAGAGAAGGCAAGCGTTGTGAAATATCTTGTTCCCGATGGCTATCCAGAAAAGCCGGTTGGCGATGCAGTTGTTGAAGTGAACACAGATGCGATAAACGGGGCTGGCGCGAAAGCGTACTATGCTTCGGTTTATGAAAAAAACGGTAAGATTTACACTACAAAATCAAGGACATTTGGAATGGTCGGGGTTGCCGATGGATTAAAGGATGCGGAAGAAATTGCGGAGCACGCCTGTTCCTGCGTCCGCGGGCCGGTTTGGCACAGGAAAGACATTGGAAGTTCTGCGCTTATCCAGAAAAGAATAGACCATATGAAAAAATTGCGTGGCAAGTGAGAGAAATGAAAAAATCGCTATTGGTTTTGCTCGCAATGGTTATTCTTGTAGTTCCAGCCCTTTCTTTTGCAAACCTTTACGGGCCATCGCGGATTCAAATTGAAAAAACCTGGGCGGTTAGTGGGGGGAATGGAGCAAGATTTGAACTTGATGGCATATTTTTAGTGAACAGTTCTTACCAGCGAGTAGTGTCTATGGAAAAAACCACCGGAGCGGAATTAGTCCATGGTTCCGATGGCATAATCAAACTAATGTACAATGGAACGCTGGATGGCAGTGGGACTAAAAAAATTTATGCAAGCGCAGTTGTAGACGTATTGTACGATGCCCCGCTTCCGGCAGATTTTTCACGTTCTGGAAAAAAATTACCCGGGACAAATCTTACGAAATATGATGCAAACATAGAAATGACCGCGATTAAGCTTTCAGATTCTTCCAGTGGATATTCCACGATCAGAAATTTGGTGGACTGGACAAACAATTATGTTGAATATGATATAAGCTATTTTGGCGAGAACAAGCCGGCGGAATTCGTATTTGTAAATAAGAAGGGGGTTTGCGTTGAGTATTCTCATCTTCTTATTTCGCTTTTGAACGCGCTTGGAATTGAGAACCGCTACGTAGCCGGTTACGTTTATAATGGGGAATGGCAGCCGCATGCCTGGGTTGAAGTAAAATTGAAGAATGGAAGCTGGCTTCCGCTCGACCCGACTTTCGGTGAAATTCAATATCTTGACAACTCCCATCTTGCAATGTTCTATGGAAATGACCAGAATGACATAGCAGATAAGATAAGCGCTTATGGAAAAGTTGAATTTGAATCAACTGAAGAAGTGGGCTACATTGAAAAAGAAGCCTCGAAAGACGTGCCTGTAGCCGTAAAAACCAGCTTTGATGCTGGAAAGAACGGAAATGATGGAACGGTTAGAGTAACGTTAACAAATGAACGGCCAGACCCGGTTTTTGTAGCCTATTTGATAAATATGCCAAAGGAAGCTGGAACTGGTGGAAAAACCGCCCTTTTCTTCAAGCCTGGCGAACGGAAAGAATTTTCATATCCGATAAAAATGGAAATGAAAGCGGGCTATGTTTACACTATTCCGATAATGATTACAGTTAATGACAAGAATACCACGATAGAAGTGAAGCTTGGCGAGTCTTCTGGAGTTGTTGAAGACCATTCGAGTGCGCCAACTGCTGGGATTTGCGGTCTTAGCATGTTTGCAATTGCATTCGCTGGATTAAGCGTTTTAAGGAGGGATTAGGATGGACCTGCATATTGTTGGAGGCGGGCCGTCCGGAATGATTTCAGCAATTTCTGCCATAAGAAAACGAAATGCCAGTGTTGCTGTTTCTGAAGAGCATTCTGTTTCGGGGATTCCAACCAACTGTTCTGGATTATTTTCCATTAACGGATTGGAATCCCTTAAGCAATTTGCGGACTACCAAAGGAAAGGGATAATTTTAAACAAAATGAATGGGGCAAGCATTGATTTTGCTGGGGAAAAGATTAGGATTGAAACTAAGAAAGATATCGCCTATGTTTGCGACCGTAGCGGACTAGATAGAATGCTTGCAGCTAATGCTGAGAAAGAAGGGGCAAACGTAAAGTATGGCAAAAGGATTAGTAGTGCCGAAGCGTTCGAATCAAAAAACATCATCGGGGCGGACGGCCCGAATTCTTTTGTTGCATCCAATTTCGGGTTTCCGAGGATTAAGAAGTTTGTGAACACGCTCCAAGCTCATGTTGCTTACCAGAGCGAGGATGCTCATAAAGTCGAACTTTTTATTTCCAATTCAAAATTCCCAGGGTTTTTTGGCTGGGTAATACCGCACAACGAAGAAGAGGCAGAATTCGGATGCGGAGTCGTTCTTCCCCATAATGCAAAAAAGGCGTTCGGGGAGCTTTTGAAGATTAAGGGAATTCGGAAAACGGTTGTTCCTAGCGGGGCGGTGATTCCGATAGCTGTGAGAAGCAAAACAACGCTCAATAAAAATAACAAAAACGTTCTTCTTGTTGGCGATGCTGCCGGGCAGGTGAAGGCAACCACTGGAGGAGGAGTTATTTTTGGGGGGAATTGCGCAAGGATTGCAGGGGAAAACTTTGATTCTCCGCATTCCTATGAAGTGAAATGGCGGGCGAAGTTTGGGATGGATTTACTTTTGCATTCTCAAGTCCAACGTTACCTGCATGGAAAAACTGATGGTGAACTTGCAAAATTCGGGAGGAAGATGCGGGAAGCGGGCATTGAGCGTTACCTTTCCGAACGCGGGCATATGGACAAGCCAAGCAAGATGATTGGGATAGATGCTATAAGGCTGTTGCTTTCCACTATAATTTAAAGAGAGAATACAGCATTAATATCGCTTGGATAAACGGGTGTTACTATGGCAGATGACAAACTAAAAGGAGCTGTTCCAAAAAAAGAAAATCCTGAAGAATTAGAACGCGCACGCCAATCTATAGTATATTATGCTACTCTTATGGGGCCAGTAAGGGGAGGAGTATTGCTCCCGTTCCAGCAGATGGAATTCATGAAATTGAACGATTTTGCAAAGGCGATTGAATCAAGTGCTGACGCCAGTTATTTAACCGCTTTAGCTTCTCTTGCAAAAACCTGCTATAAAACCGGATTTAAGTTCAGCTCTTTTGACCAGTTGAGAATTGAAATAGAAAAACTAGCAAATTTCGATGGACCTGGAAAAAAATCAATCTCACTATATGTGTTAAAAAACCTGACTGAAACAGACGCGGCTGAAATTAAAACGGGGATAATCGGATTTTTTGCAGCTGCAAATGCTAAAAAGGGAGGAGCGCTTAGAATAGAAGATTTCTCATTCACAACGGAACGCGGAAGCACAAAGGTAGATTTCCAGCTTTCGATTGAACTCGAGCGCGCGAGCAGGGCGCAGAAACCGATGGCGGTTGCAAGAGCTTAGAGCATATTATAAAATATAATTGAGTGATTTTACCATGCTTTTTGGAACATCCGGAATACGCGGGCTTTACGGAACTTTTGTAAACGAACGGCTAGCCATGCGAATTGCGAATATCTTTGCTGAAAAAGACGTAGTTATTGCAAGAGATACCAGGAATACTGGCGAGACGCTTTCGTTTGCAGCAGTATCCGGGGTTCTCGGGCGGGGACGGAACGTAATTAACATTGGAATTGCTTCAACTCCTACGCTTGCGCTTGCAACAAAAATGAAAAAATGCCGGGGAATAATGATTACCGCATCCCATAATCCACCGGAATACAATGGACTAAAGCTTTATGAGAATGGAAAGGAAATAAGCAGGAAAATGGAGGCGGGAATCGAGAAGGAATACCTGAAGATGGAAAAAGAACCTAACGAAGATAGAGGAAACATGAAGCTTTCTGCATGGGATAAAACCGGAAAAAGTTCTGGCTATGAAGAAGCGGCAGAGGAGCATATAAAACTCATATTAAACGCAGTTAATTCTTCCGAAATCTCGAAAAGAAAGCCGAAAGTAGTTGTTGACTGCAACGGAGCTGGAGCTGTGATTTCACCAAAAGCTCTCGAAGCGATTGGCTGTGAAGTGATTGCAATTAACGATTCTCTTTTAGGGTTTGCACGCCCATCCGAACCGAATGCTGAAAATTTGAAAGGGCTTGCTGCAAAAGTAATTGAAGTTAAGGCGGATTTGGGAATCGGGCATGACGGAGATGCGGATAGGGCGGTTGTTGTTGACGAACTGGGAAACGTGCTGCCACTGGATACTCAGCTTGCGATAATGGTTGAGCATGAATTAGGAAAGAATAAGAAACGGAATCCCGCCCGCAATACAAAAAAACCGATTGTAATTTCAACAATGGAAGCCTCGCTCTGCGTCCGGGAAGTGGTTGAAAAGAATGGAGGCGAACTTTTGATAACCCCAGTTGGAAGCCTTTATGTTTCTGAGGAAATGGAAGCAAAAAAAGCGATTTTCGGAGGCGAACCGTGCGGAGAGTATATCTTTTCTGATGGGCTGAACGTTCCGGATGGGATATTGACCGGTGCGAAATTCGTCGAGATATTCTGTGAAAAAGGAAAATTAAGCGAGCTTGGGACGGAATACAAATCCTATCCGATGGTAAGGGAGAAGTTCAAGTGCGAAGGGAAGGATAAGTACAACGTGGTTGAGGAGATCCGTAAGGAAGTTCAAGTTAAGCTCGATAAAACCTCAAAAATCCGCTCGGAAGACGGATTACGAGTTGACGAGCCGGATGGATGGTTCCTGATTAGAGCAAGCGGGACGGAACCATTTGTTAGATTAACGATGGAGTATAAGGATAAAACGAAATTGGACAAGAAAGCGGAAGAGTTGAGGGGAATAATTAGGGAGAAGTTGGAATAGAAGTCTTATTTTCTTTTACGCCTTATCCGGAGCTCCAAGCGCAGCCAATGCTTCTTTTACTCCCTGGGCACAGTGTTTTATTGAATTGGAAACTCCGAAAGCCCATCTCTTAAGATTTTCAAGTGAACGTGCTTGAGATTCTGCGCTTAAGCGTTCGCATTCTGCATTGGAAGCATTTAAACGGCGTATCATTTCCGATTCAAACTGAAAAGATTTTCGACGAGATTCCAATTCGGAACGAATCAAAATAGCCATGGAAACTAAAACAGAACCAACAAATGTCGGCACAGACAGAAAAGGCGAAAGTGAAGTATATAATA
>JBAYGV010000087.1:0-5114 GCA_041666445.1 Candidatus Micrarchaeia archaeon
CGATAGACTTGAACGTAGTTCTCAAGTCTTTTTTGAAAAGAAAATAGGCTGCCACGCTAAAAAGGAGCACGTGGGCATCAATTACATAAAACCCGGGCACTGTTGCCGTTAGGTATGCCAAGGCCAAAAAGAAAATAAAAATTGCAAAAAGGAATTTTCGTTCCATAACTAGCTCTTTTCGAAATAGCCGCATTTGCCGCAAGCACGCCTTCCCTTGTGCTCAGCCAAATGTACGCCAGCGCCGCATTTCGGGCAGTTCTTTCCCGGCTTGTACGGTTTTGGTGGCTTTTTTTCTTTTTTTACTACTTTCTTTGCTTCTGGTTTTTTCTTGTCGTCTGCCATAAAAATTTCACCATGAGTTTTTCTTATCGAAATTTTTATAATTGGCCGATTTTATCGGCCGATGCATAAATATCAACCTGATTTACCTTTGAATTACTTCTTCCTCGGGGCTGCTGCCTTCTTCTCCTTCACTTTCTTTTCCTTCTTTGGCGCAAGCCCTTCGCGGACCAGCATATATCTCGGCTCGTTCTTCATGAGCAATTCCTTGCTGTCATAGGAATAGAGAAGCACCTTTATCCTCCTGATTCCGAATTCGTTGGTTACGTCCCTAAGAACACAGATATCGGGGTTTGCCGCAATAGCGTTTGCAACTCCTGCCTTTATTTCTGCCCTTTTCGGGGTTGCTGCCCCAAACGTAACAGTTGCAGAAATTTCCTTTCTTCCAAATAGCTTGTTGTCTACCTTGTTGATAACGTTAACATCCATCGAAACACCATTACCTTATTCGTTCAACTTTTCTCCTTCCCATTGCTTCAATGATTTCCACTTCCTTACCCGCCGCCGCAAGAGGAAGCAAATCATCAGTAAGCTCAATGTCGTACATCTCATAAGTCTGGCTATCCATAACCTGCGCGGTTTTTCCGCGGACAGCCATTATCTGAGCGTTCTTTCTCTCAATTATCGGGACTTCAACGTCTGAGTCTCCCGGCGCGAGCATGACCTTTTTCTGGCCGTCAAATATGCCGATGCCAGTAATCCTGAGCTTGTGCGCACCGTGCTTTCCGGATTTCGAGGATTCGATCTCGGCAATCCTAAACGGCAAGTCGTCAATCAAGATATATCTTCCTTCCTTTAAGTCCTTTGCAGTAGCAAAAGTTTTTTCATTCATCATTTCACCTAACAAACATGGATTATGATACCTATTCCAGGTTTTAACTTTATAACGTTAGGGTTTTTAAATTGCGCTATCCGCTTCGTCCTGTGGCACACCCATTATTGCTTCTGGATGGACGGTAGCAAAAAGATATTTCCTTAACGTCATAGTATAATAATGAAGATAGAGGTTAGTTTCGAAATGGAATGGCTTCGAGCTTTGTGGAGCTGTTCCACCTAGCACATTATAGAAAAGATCGCGTACAGCTGGAAACGCGTTAGCTTCAGGTTCTACATCATAGTAGGGAAATGGATCCCCCGGATGGCATTTTTGCCCATAGAAACGATTCGAACCGCCATTGGCTGTCGATGACGCAAGGAATTTATCATAATAGGGAGTTCCGGGACATGGCGATACGGCTGACAAGGGCCTTAAGACAACATCCATTTTTTCCCTGCGGAATATCTCAGAAATAGTTGCTGCACTATCAACAGTAGTTTTCAATTCCTCATCAGTAGTTTCCGCATCCGTCAGTATTAGATTGCTCCTAATAACAAAGCCTTTTTTGCCAAGCGTAACCAATACACGAATTGCTTCATCTGCAGTATATCTGGAATGTTTGAGCCTTTTGAGCATGGAATCAGTCAAACTTTCAACACCCATCGAAATCATCCTTATCCCTGCACGAAACATGCTATCCATGACATCAATGTCGATTTCCCTGTTGCCAGGAGCATTTCCAATCAAGAACTGGTCAACAGACATAGAAACTGCGATTTCTTCGGCAGCGCCTTCTAGCGTTCGAACGTAGTTGCCAAGAACACTTCTGGGGCCCCCAAATAGAGTATCGCGAATTCCGATTTTTCTGCCGAAAGTTTTGAGCATTGCAAGCTGTTCGCGCACAATTTCTGGGCTTAACATCCTCCATTTATTGCTATCAACACTGCAAAAAGAGCAATTCCCATAGGCACATCCTCTTGAAAAGATAGCAGGAGTAAGGAAAGAACCGCTTTCTTCCAAAATCAGCCGAATCACTTCAGGATGCATGGCTATGTTTTCGAGCATGCTCAACGGAATACGCGGTATGACTTCGCTGTTTGGATGCTCGAGAATGGTTCCATCATTTCTTCTAACTAGTACTCCATCAATGCCAAGAATATCCTTTCCAGCTGCCCTTCTTTCAACAACTTCCCTGAAGGTTAAATCTGCCTCACCGCGGCAAAGGATATTTGCCTTTGAAACAGAAAGAACGGTACGAGGGATTACTGTTGCAAGCGGGCCGCCAACGACAATTTCAGTTTCAGGCCAATGTATCC
This sequence comes from Candidatus Micrarchaeia archaeon, assembly GCA_041666445.1. Taxonomy (GTDB): domain Archaea; phylum Micrarchaeota; class Micrarchaeia; order Anstonellales; family Bilamarchaeaceae; genus JBAYGV01. The sequence continues at coordinate 2,473 of JBAYGV010000087.1, forward strand.
TTATCTTTTTACATAGGTTGGCCAATCCTGGAAGTTCGGTTTCATAAACACCCATCGCAACCATGTCTGGCTGGTCGTAGCCAAAAAAACTACGCATACTTCTACTTTCGTTACGAGCAACTAATACAAAACCAAAATCTGCTTTTAGCTCTTTTAACCCAAGCTTAGGCTGGTCCATAAGCATTGTAGCTAGGTGCATTAAATTGCCCGGAGGCGATACCCGATTATTTCTTTTTGCACCGGCGACATCGCTAACTAGGTATAACAGCATTCAATTTCACGAACATATAGTCAATATAACAATATAAAAATCTTCATGTTTTATAAATTTGGTTGAGTTAATCTTGCGATAAAAATGACCGAACGAAAATTCACTATCGTAGATGCTCACTGCCACCTCAATGAAATTATTTCATTGAGGGATCTTGGACGAAGTCCGAGAGATCTTAATGAGGTGGCGAGTGATTACGTCATTAACGAAACGCTCCCGGTTACCTGCGGCTATTCCCATACCTCTAATATTAAAAATATAGAAATAGCCAAAAAGCTCGGGGTTCCGTTCGCTCTCGGGATTGCACCGCAAACGGCAATAAAGCAGGATTTGAAGGAACTGGAAATTTGGGCGGAAACCATCCGAAACGCGAAACCTAATGCAATCGGAGAAATCGGGCTTGATTACCACTGGGCAGAAAATGAAGAACATGTGCGGAAAGAGAAAGTTGTTTTCGAACGGATGATTAAACTGGCAGAAGAAATGAAACTCCCAATTGTTATCCACTCTCGAAAAGCCGAACTCGAATGCCTTGAATGGCTTGCCGAACGTAAATTTTCACATGGAATAATGATGCATTTCTTTTCAGGAGACGAAGAAACAGCGAAACGCGCAATTGAATTGGGCGCAATGGTTTCTATTACCCCGTTGCATTCAAAGGAAAGGAAAAAGGTTATTAATTCTATCCCGCTAGAACACATTGTAATTGAAACTGATGCTCCCTATGTTGTAAGGACTCCGGATGAGGTTATCCAATCCGCGCAATATGTTGCAGAGGTAAAAAAGATTGACCTTGATGAAGTTAAGGCGCAGACAATGAAGAATGCGCTTAAGTTTTTTAATTTCAAAGTATAGTCAATTACGCTTGAAGTGATTTAAATGCTTGGAGAATTTTTAAGGAAGTATGCAAAAAAAGAGAAGCCAGACATTGCGATACTAATCGATGGGCCGAATATTATCCGAAAATCGTTCAATATTGACCTGAAGGAGGTTAAGGACGAGATAAAGAAGTATGGGAACATCCGCGTTGCAAGAATGTATCTTGACCAATATGCTTCGGATAAATTGATTGAGGCGATGGTGAATCAGGGCTTTGAAACAATTATTACTACTGGAGATGTGGATGTTACCATGGCAATAGAGGCCATGGAATACGTGCTCAACCCAAATATTGATATTATTGCATGCATGACCAGGGATACCGATTACATTCCGGTTTTAAGGAAAGCCAAGTTTTATGGGAAGAAAACCATGATTTTGGCTACCGATGTTGCATTCAGCGCCGCCTTAAGGAATACAGCGGATACGGTAATCATCATAAAGGGGAAAGGAGCAACTGAGCACATACAAAACCAGCAGTGAAAAAGATGCAATATTTTTTACTTCTTACAATAGTTAATGTTCAAACATTACCTTTATAAACTCTTTCTACAACAATAAAACCTAGAGAAACCGAAAGGTTAGGTGTATTCATGACTTTTAAATCAAGAGTTTATACGACATTGAAGGTATTAGGAATTGCTGCAGCAACTGCGTTCATGGTTAAAACTACTACTCCGAAACTTTATGCCCAAGAGATGGCAGAGCCATCAAAACCAAAAGTTGAAGCGCAAGCAGAAGTTCCAGCAAAAGGCTTTTGTTATAGGAAATTTTCCGTTGGGGCATTTGGCGGATGGAATGAGCATAGCGTTCCAGCAGAAATAAAAGACGTAATTCCTGGGCCAAAACTTCAATTTGGGGCAACTGGGAAATACAGCGAAAAATACAAATTTTTGTCAAATTTTGCGCTTGGATGGGAAGCAATGCTTTCACTTTTATATCCAAGCCAACGCACAATCATCGAGCTTGATTTGGGAGGAAAAACGCACACCTTTGATCATGGCATGGAGTGGTTTGCAAAAGCACGGGCAATGGCCACACTCGCATTAGGGAGCTATAGCAGTCCAGATTCTTTATTTGAAGGATATGTTGGAGGTTTCTATGATAGAGATTTAAGCAAGGGATTGTATCATACTGGGGGTGCAGAAATAGGAGTAAACGGACTTCTAGGCGATGGATTTGCAGAGATGCACGTCGCCGTTGGAATGCAATCGACACATATAATTGGATTAAGCAGATTATATGCCGATTCAGATGTGATTGCGGGAGTATTAATGTTTGGAGTAGGATTTGGAGTAATCAAAGATTTAACAAATGGCGATATTGCGGCTGGAGATTTTACGTTCAGATTTGGCATGGCGTTTCCAGCAAGAGAATTATTATACCCAAGATTGTCATTTGAAATGACGAGTACCGATTGGTTAAATGGAATATATGGTACTGGTAGGGATGGAAAGGTATTGGGCGAAACGACTTATAGGATAACTAGCTC
>JBAYGV010000088.1:0-5073 GCA_041666445.1 Candidatus Micrarchaeia archaeon
GTTAATTCCGATTAGCAAACAAAGGAGATTATTATGAGGATACTGAAACTGCATTGTGATTATGTTTATTATAGGCCGACAAAGCTCGCCATAAAACAGGGCGCTGACGAAGTCACGAAAGAGGACTTGAACGGCAAGAAAATTGAAGAAGTAATCGTTGTCTTTACTTCGGTGGAACAGGGAGACGGACCAAAAGAAATCGACCAGGCAGTTGTGGAAATAAAAAAGATGTTCGAAACAGTTAAGGCGAAAAGCATCGTAATCTACCCATATGCCCATTTATCCTCGAACCTTGCATCGCTCAAGGACGCACCAGCTGTTTTAGTCAAGCTTTACGAGGAAACAAAAAAGAAAGTTACTCCAAATGCTTACAAGAGCCAGTTCGGCTGGTATAAGGAATTCGAATTGAAATGCAAAGGCCACCCGTTGGCAGAGCTTTCAAAAACTTTCGGGGAGGCAAAAGGGGAACCAACTAGAAAAACTAAGGCTGGAACAGTCCACTCAGTAAACGAAGTCGTCCATTCAGTAATGCTTGAAGAGCCGCAGGACAGGGGATTTGCAAAAGACAAGAATGCTTACAGAATTACGGCAGCGCTTTGTATTGTAGCCTTGATGAAAAAGAAGGATAAAAACGTAAATCTTGGATTGATGCACCTTACGGAAAACGGGTTTTATGTTGATTTGGATTTGCACCGCTCGCTTTCACCAAAAGAACTTCCAGACTTGCAAAAGGAATTGGAGGAGTTTGTATCGAAATCCCATCCAATAACGCAAAAACTGGTTTCAAAAGAGCAGGCGGAAAAGATATTTACAGAACAAAAAGAGCCTTACCTTTTAGAATTGGCGCAAAAGCTTCCTGAGCATGCGTTCCTGAATCTTTACTATATTGGAGAGGTATGCGTCCCATCGCTCGTGCCCATGCTTCAAAACGCGAACGAATTGAAAGCCATGAATTTGGCTAGTGTTGGCGGAGCGTACTGGATGAACGATTCTTCCAAAGCGCAGATGCAGAGAATTATCGGGTTCTCTTTCGCTTCAAAGGAAGCGCTTGATGGATTTTTGGAAATGCAGGAAAAGGCAAAGGACAGGGACCATAGGAAAATCGGCCAGCAATTGGATTTGTTCTCAGTGCAGGAGGTTGCGCCAGGAATGGCATTCTTCCACCCGAAAGGGATGGTTATCCGAAATGAATTGGAAAAATACTGGAGGGAACTGAATCAAAAGTACAACCATGTTGAAATAAGGACGTCAATACTGATGGATGCCGAAGTTTGGAAAAATTCAGGCCATTGGGACCACTACAAGGAAAATATGTATTTCACGAACATAGATGGAAAATTGGTCGGGATTAAGCCGATGAACTGCCCTGGCGCAATAATGATATTCAAAAATGCAAAGAAATCTTATCGCGAACTTCCATTACGGCTTGCAGAATTGGGCTTGGTACACCGCCATGAATTTTCCGGGGTTCTTTCCGGATTGTTCCGGGTTCGCGCGTTTACACAGGACGATTCGCATGTTTTCTGCGCCTCGGAAAGCATTGAATCAGAAGTCGAAGCAAGATTGACCTATTTGGATGAGTTTTACCATACTTTCGGGTTTGAGTATACGCTCGAGCTTTCCACAAGGCCGATAAAAAGGCTGGGAACAGATGAACAATGGGATATTGCTGAAAATGCGCTGAAAAAAGGATTGGACAGGCTCAAAAAGAAATACAAGATAAACGAAGGAGATGGCGCGTTCTATGGACCGAAGATTGACTTCCACATAAAGGATTCGCTTGGCAGGACATGGCAATGCGCTACGTTACAGCTGGATTTCCAGATGCCTTTGAGATTTAATGTAACTTACGTTGACAAGGACGGAAAGGATGCAACTCCTGCAATGCTGCACTCAGTTGCCCATGGTTCGGTTGAACGATTCTTTGCAATCCTGGTTGAGCATTACGAAGGAAAATTCCCGGTTTGGCTTGCACCAGTGCAGATTGCAGTGCTTACTGTTTCAGATGAGCAATTAGATTATGCAAGAAAAGTTTACGAGCAATTGAAAGCTAGCGGAGTCCGGGTTGAGCTTGAAGAGAAGACAGGGACCATTGGCTCGAAGATAAGGAACTGGCAGCAGGAAAAGGTTCCGTACATGGTAATAATAGGTGCAAATGAAGTGAGTTCGAAAACACTTTCCATTAGGGATAGGAATGGAACAGAACACCGGGACGTAAAGCTGGATGAGTTCGTTAAGAAAGTGCAGGACGAGATTAAAGGGAGGAAGTGATGGAAACGCCCGAAGATAGTGCACTAACAATAAGGCTTGCAAAAAACAGGCGCGAGCTTAACCAGGTATTGAAAATACGCGAAATGGTTTTTGTCAAGGGGCAGGGAATTTCGCTAGAAAGAGAACGCGACGGGCTAGACAAATCTTCAAAGCATGCAATTGTACTCTACCATTCCAAGCCGATAGGATGCGCAAGAATAAGGATTTTGGACAAGAAAGCAAAGCTGGAGCGCATTGCGATACTTAAGAAATACCAGGGAAAAGGATTTGGCAGAAAACTGGCAGATTACCTTATCGAATACTGCCGGAGAAGAAAAGTCAAAGAGATAGTAATGCACTCCCAAAAATACATAGAACAGTTCTACGGGAGCTGCGGGTTCAAGCGTCGGGGAAAGGAATTCACAGATGCAGGGATAAAGCATGTTGAAATGTTCCTTAAGGTTAATGGCTGAAACTTCAGAATAAATATAAATCTTTCTTGGGTTTTTTCCCAAAATATATAAATCCGAGCAAACAAAGGAAGTGGCATGCCTAAGCTAATTTATAGAGAAAATACTTTTGTTGATAGATTTAAAAAAGAGCGGACGCTAGGGGCTTGGGTAAGAGAAGGTGTAACAGAACGTGAAATATGTGAAACAATAATAAGACAGAATGGAGGAAGAATAAACTGGGTTTACGATGAAAACTACGGAAAATATTATATTGAAAGCATAGAAATAGCTGGGCTGGCAAAACTTACCAATATTCAACTTTACGATGAAAATGGGAGAATGTTTTTTCATATTGGAAAAGACGGAAATGGAAGTTGGGGAAACCCGGACTCAATAACCGCAGACGTATTTACAAGAATAAAAGTACAGGATGATAGCGACCGGGGAGAAAAAAACAAACAAGATTTTTCCATAAACCCGCTCGAAAAAATTGCAAATGCTGAACCTAATTATCTTCCAGAATTTCTGAGAAAAAAAGGGGGTGGGGGGGCAGACCATGCGGATAACGTTACTAAAGAACAGCTGCAAAGTATAGAAATGCAGGAAAAAATAACATTCACAGTTGATGCAAGTACTGGAATTTCAGTAAGCTTAACTGGTGAAGAAATAGTAAACAATATGGATTTAGTTAAGTTGATGGGGCAAAAAATTGAAGAACTAGGATTACCGGCCATTCCGAACGGGGCAAATAATGCTTTTGATAGGTATTTGGAGAATGCATTGATGCAAGCGTTGCCAGAGAATATAAAATCCATATTGCAGAATGGAACCCAAGCTGGAATGCTGGACGGAATGAATTTTCAATTTTCAATAATGCTGAAGATGGTCGCTACCCAATTCGATGCATTTGAAAGATACCAACTTTCCATAAACGGAAATATGACAGGGCAATCCGGCAATGCCTCAGTCACTCAACAAATGGAAGCACAAACGCAAAGTGAACCGTTTTATGTGGAATTTGCAAAAGCAATGCCGCAAACGATGGGAACGAACACACACGAAACAATTAGAATCGAAAACGCAACATCCGCAAAAGAATACGTCCCGGAAGAATCAATGATTGTGCGTCTGATAATGAACCCGACCGAGCGAAGATTGTGGGGAAGATTATACGGGTTCCCGGACGAGGAAGTTGCACAAATCCCGAACGAAAATTCACAATCCGAAAAACTAATTCCATTATCAAAACAAACTGAACGTGGGATTAAACTTCCGAACTTAAACCGAGCATCCGAAACAAAAACCGAAAAATCCGATTTAGAAATGTATGTAAAATATTCGAAGAAAAGAAGGAAAAAAGAACGGGCGGCCGAAGAGGGCAAAAAATCCGAGCCTTCAACGTCCAAACCGGAAACAAAAATTCAGGAAATCGCAAAAGAAAAACAAACCGCAAAGAAACCAATGGTTGAATTGCCAAAAGAAATCCCGAAAGACAAAAAAGGTTCGGACGAAAAGGATTTCGAAGCAGGAAAGGGGGAAAAAGCCGGGAAGAAAAACGGAAAACAAAACGCTAGAAAAGAAATTGAACCGAAGAAAGAAGAAAAGCGAGCGCAACGGCTAGAAGAATTAAAGAAAAAGCTTGAACTGGCAAAGGAAAGGAAAGAAGACATGCAGAAAAAGGCAGAAAAAAACGAAAAGGAAGAAGCTGCCAAAGCAAAAACAAGGAAAGAATCTATGGAAACAAAATCAGAGAAAGCAAAAACTAATTTGATTAACCTTGATGATAAGAAAAAGGAATTGGAAAAGAAAGCAAAGGACAAACAGAAGCCAGATACGCCAAAGCTCGCTGAAAAGAAGGATTACGGAATGAAGAAAGCGGTTGCCAATTCTGCAAAAGGAAACGAATCAGAAGCGAAGGAAACTAAAACAAAGGCAGAAGGTGCCAAAAAAATCGGAAAAGAAAAAACCGAAATCGCAAAATCAGCATTAACCCGAACCGAAAACAAAAAATCCGCAAGAGTTCCGAATCCAACAGAATCGAAAAAACCGGAAGAAAATAAAAAAACGCCAACGGCACCAAAAGCAAAAGAACCGCGAGCAAAACCCGAATCAACAGCCATCCAAGTTTATTCTCCATTCCAATCAAATAGGAGACAAAAAACCGTCAGCCCCTTTGCTCTCGGAAGGATAGCAAAACCAAGAAAAAGAAGAAAAACAATGAACGCTGCTTAGAAATTATAGCGGGCCCGAAGGGATTTGAACCCTTGACAAACGGATATCTCTTTATTTTAATTAAGAGTCCGGCACTCTACCAAGCTGAGTTACGGGCCCAACAATTGGGCTGATAATTCGCAGTTTATCTTTGAGCTAA
>JBAYGV010000089.1:0-5048 GCA_041666445.1 Candidatus Micrarchaeia archaeon
GCAAGCGGAAGTATGGTTGCCAAAAGTTCTAACACGGTTATCCTTTTCAACGCAGGTTTAAAACCCCAATCCTTTCAATTATTATTGATGAAATCCAAAGCTCCAATGCCGCGGAAAAAACTGGTTTTTCTTGACCGTGACGGCACTATAAACAAGGAATCCGGGCTTATTGAAAAGCCTGAACAGCTTGAGCTTATTCCTGGCGCTGCAGAAGGCATAAAACTGCTTAATGATTTTGGGTTCATAGTTGTTATTGTAACTAACCAGCCGCAGGTTGCAAGGGGAATCTGCACTGAAGAAGAAGTAAAGCGGATAAACAACCGCCTTCTTGAATTGCTCCATTTTCACAATGCAAAAATTGACGCCGTCTACTATTGCCCGCACCACCCGGACAAGGGCTATGCTGGCGAAAGGAAGGAATACAAGATTGACTGCGATTGCAGGAAGCCGAAAATTGGGATGTTGAAGCAGGCATCCGAGCAGTTTGGCATCCCGCTCAAGGATTGTTATTTTGTTGGAGACCATTCCCGCGACATAAAAGCTGCGGAAAATGCAGGCTGCAAATCAATTGGAGTAATGACCGGTTCTGGCTGCAAAGATGGAAAATACCCGTCCGTTCCATACATCCTCTCCGTAGATTTGCTTGAAGCCTCGAAATTCATTGTTGCCTACGAAACGCTCGATTCATCTGCTATTTCAAAAATCCCAGCAGTAATAATCGCGGGCGGGCTTGGAAAACGCCTTGCTCCGCTTACCGAGTTAATCCCAAAGCCGCTTTTACCAGCCGAAGGTGGCAAACCCGTGCTTGAGCATCAGATTGTCTGGCTTAAACGCGAGGGAATAAAGGAAATCATCCTTTGCACTGGTTATCTCTCAGAAAAAATAGAATCCTATTTCGGGAATGGTTCTAAATTCGGAGTGAAAATCAGCTATTCCGTAGAGCCAGAGGAGCTTGGTACTGGCGGTGCGCTAAAGAATGCAGAAAGATTAATTGCAGGCCGAAGATTCGTTGCTCTTTATGGCGACCTTCTAATTGACGTTGACTTGCGCAGGATGATAGCATACCATATTGCCAAAGGCAGCTTGGGCACGCTTGCATTGCACCCTACGAACCATCCATTTGATTCCGACATGTTGAAATGCAATCCAAGCGGAAAAATCATTGCATTCCTTGGGAAGCCAAAGCCTGGCCAGGAGTTTGAAAATCTTGGCAATGCCGGGCTTTATTGCCTCGAATCAGCTATACTTAAATATTTCCCTGCAAATAGGTCTATGTTGGACAAGGAGGTTCTTCCAAAGGTTATTGCCGGAGGCGGAAATCTCTATGGGTTTGTTACTTTTGAAAAAATAGCTGACATGGGAACCCATGACCGGTATAAAAAACACCGTGGCTGAAAGAAGCCATAGTGGACAAAAATAAGCCGAAAAACAGTGGTTGATATGGACACAGAAAATATTCCTGGCTATATGGCTGAATTGAATCGTGCGGTTTCTTCGCTTCCGGTTTCCCAGCTTGAAACTATTGCAAAAGTTCTGGAATCCGCCAGGGATGAAGGAAAGAATGTTTATGTTTTCGGGAACGGGGACAGCGCAACCAACGCTCTTCACATTTCAATGGACTTGAATAAGGGAACAATTCTTCCGGGCAAAAAAAGATTTCGGGTAATAACATTCAATGAAAATGTTCCGTTGATGACTGCATGGACTAACGACGAGTCTTATGAAGCAATATTCAAGCAGCAATTGGAAAACTTCCTTAAGCCAGGCGAAGTAGTAATTGGGATAAGCGGAAGCGGGAACTCTCCAAACGTCCTTCGTGCCATTGAATATGCCAACTCGACGGGAGCAATAACAATTGGGCTTACGGCGCTCGGGGGCGGAAAATTAAAGTCCCTGGCCAAGCATTGCATCGTAGTTGACACTAAAAGCATGGAAATAGCAGAAGATGTCCATTTCATAATTGGGCACATGGTAAAGATGTTCATCATTGGCCGTTCTCATAAGTGACGTGATATTATGATAATCTCAAGGACTCCGTTGCGTGTTTCTTTTTTTGGCGGTGGCACAGATTTCAAGGACTATTACTCCCTTGACCATGGCTGTGTATTGAGCACTGCGATAAACCGTTATATTTACGTGATGGTCAATCACAGGTTTGACAATAAAATCCAGCTAAACTACCGGATGACTGAAATAGTTGATTCGGTTGACCAGATATTCCATCCTACAATAAGGGAAGCAATGAGGCTTGCAAAAATTGAGGATTCCATTGAGCTTACGAACATGTCCGATGTCCATTCTCATGGCACAGGCCTTGGCTCCTCAAGCAGTTTCGTTGTCGGGATGCTTAATGCCCTCTATACTTACAAGGGCCAAAAGCCAGACAAGGAACAGCTTGCAAGGGACGCATGCAAAATTGAAATAGACATTCTCAAGGACCCGGTTGGCAAGCAGGACCAATACATTGCGGCCTATGGCGGTTTCTCATTCATAAATTTCAACAAGGACGATTCCATATCAGTGAAGCCGGTGAATGTAAAACCGCAAACCGTAAAAGAATTGGAATCCAAGCTCATGTTCTTCTATACTGGGATTACCCGCCGTTCCGGCCAGATATTGAAAGGCCAAAAGCAGAATATTCCTAAAAAAACCGAGATGCTTGACAAGATGCGCTCGCTTGCAGAAAAAGTTTCAGGCCAGCTTTCTGATGGGAATCTGGACGGATTTGGAAAGGCTCTTGACGAGTCCTGGCACCTGAAACGCTCGTTGGCCGATGGCATATCAAACGAAGTTATTGACAATTATTATTCAGCTGCTATTGATGCGGGCGCTGTCGGGGGCAAAGTCCTTGGCGCCGGTGGCGGCGGATTTTTGTTGTTCTATTGCGATGGGAAAAATCAGCCTGAAGTGCGGAAAGCGCTTGGAGGATTAAGGGAAGTTAAGTTTGGCTTTGCTCCAAAAGGAAGCGAAATAGTCTTTAATGACGAGAAGGAAAAGGGATGGTAAAATGTTTGAAGGAAGTCGCCAATCTGCGTTCAAGGGGAAAAAAGTAATTGTCACTGGAGGTGCTGGATTCATCGGTTCCCATATCGTTGACGAGCTTCTTGCCCGCGATGCTGAAGTAAAAGTAATTGACAATATGCGTTCCGGCCAGCCCAAAGTTGTCGAGCAGCAAAAGAAAAACAAGAAATATTCTATTTCAAAGGCAGATATCACCGACTTAGCAGCAATGAAATCAGAATTGAAAGGCTATGATTTTGTCTTCCATCTTGCGGCAAACGCAGACATCCGCGGCGGGATTACCAACACTAAAATAGATTTGGAGCAGAACACGCTTGGAACTTACAATGTTATCGAAGCCGTGCGGGTAAACGGAATCAAGGATTTTTGTTTTACTTCATCTGCAGCGGTTTATGGGAACCCGTCAAAAATACCAACCCCCGAAGATATTCAGCTAGTCCAGAATTCCCTCTATGGTGCCAGCAAGTTGGCAGGGGAATCGCTTGCACAGGCGTTTGCAGAATATTATGGGATAAGGAATTACATTTATCGTTTTGTTTCAATCATTGGGGAACGCTACCCTCACGGTTGCGTAATCGATTTTTATCGAAAACTTAGGAAAAATCCGAAAGAGCTCGAAATCCTTGGAGATGGAAAGCAAAAAAAATCCTTTTTGTATGTTGGCGATTGCGTCAAGGGAGTTTTTGCAGGAATAGAAGGGGCTAAACGGAATGGCGGAAGCGATGCAAAAAGCCTGACAAACCTTTACAACCTTGGAAATGATTACACTATCGAAATCAACAGAGTAGCGGACATAATCATTGAAGAAATGGGATTGAATGGTGCAAAGAAAACATATACTGGCGGTGAAGTCGGATGGATTGGCGACCAGAAGATTGTCCATCTTTCAACTGATAAAATCCGTTCGCTTGGCTGGATGCCAGAAGTGAAGATTGAGGACGGTATTAGAAGGACTGTTAGGTATTTGATGGAGAATGAAAAGTAAGCTTGTAGGTAGTTGATATTTTTTCATGGAGGGATATAGTCAAATTGGTCGTTGGATTGGTAAGTGTTAGATAATTATCTATTCGTAATAATTAATGTTGTAACTGGTTGGTTTTAAAGACAATCTATTTATATCATATTTAAGGTGTATTAATGGCCGTAGTCCGAGTTCAAAGATTATCAGATGGCAGAAGTTTTAGATTATTACCAGGATCATATACTCAGGCGCATATGTTTGAATTAGAAAATCGCAGTCGTTGGGAACCAAAAACAGAAGGCATTGCAACCGTAATGCAATTAGGCGATGCAATCAACGCGGCAATGGTTTATCAACGTGCTTCAGAATACGCATATGTCAAAGAAACATGGAGTAGGTCAAATTCGGTCGGATTCTATCCAAGAGGTTTTGAGAGAGCATCTTCGCATATTGGCAGGAAACTGGTTTGGGTGGAAAATGAAAAAGACCCGAACCGAGGTGAGACCGGGAGGCTATTGGTTGCCACATTTGATTTATCTAAGATATCTGGTGAGAAAGTAGTGCTTGCTGATGGAACAGAAACAACCCTCAAACGAGCAGCCGGCATGGGAATTATTCCTCTTTCAAAACTAGCAATAACGAAAGCAGAAGACAACCAAGAACTGGTTGCTTATCATGTAACTGTAGCATCTGATTTTGACCCTAAACTTGATCTTAGCATTAAGGACGTGGCAAGGCCAAACAGCTGGTCTATATCAGTTGATGCTGATGGATACGCATTGAATAATGGCAAGGTTTCTGATTCTGTTGGTTGGAAAACTGAGTGTGCAATGTTTTCTTCTATAAGGCATTATTCTGAATTTTTGGATGTTGATCGGCTACCCGCCGGAATTCAACGTTTGCTTATGCAAATGCGAATAAAACCAGAAGATATGGGTTGGTTCGGCTCTGTTGCTCGTGACAATAATATCGTCGGACTCAACGTTAGGCGTTTCGTTTTTGCCGGAAGCAACTGGTCTAATCTGTCAGGAGTGGCGATTGTTGGCCGTCACGAAACAGTTACAGA
>JBAYGV010000090.1:0-5037 GCA_041666445.1 Candidatus Micrarchaeia archaeon
CCCTGGGCTTCGCGGTGGTCCCAAAGTTCTTCGATAAGCTTAAACGCTCGGTCACGATCATCGGTTATAAGTTCGCAGACTTTTCCATAATCTCCGAAGGTTACCGTAGCCAAAGAGCTTGGCGGTTTGGAGTAGCTATTTATACTTGCAAACAACGCCAATACCTTTACCGAAAAAGGATGGTTAGAGGCAGAAAGAAGAGAAGTGATTGGGCTTGCCAGGGAAGAAGATAGCATCAGCCGATTAATGAACGCGTTTGCGATTGCGGCATTGATAGGGACAATTGGCCCTCGTTCTTCTAATGCAACCGCAGCTTCGTAAACTTTCTTGAGGCCTGCATTTTCAAGCCTGAGGAAAAACGCGTCGTATGGATTAGCCATTATTTACACACCATACATTATTCTGCAACAAACCCTTTATAAACCCCTGTGCCATAATCAATTCATGGAGCTGACGGCAAACCAAATTGAATTCCTTGAAAAATGCGAAGAAGCGAAAAGGTTGGCGTTTTCCTTCAAAAACCCGCTAATTGTCCATCACTATGACGCGGACGGAATAGCTGCAGGCGCAATCGCCCAGAATGCCTTCAAATTGGCGGGCAAAAAATACCGGGCAAAATGGATAAAAAAGCTCGACGACGTGGCGATTGGCGAATTGAATGGCGAACCGGAAATAATTTTCTGCGACTTGGGCGGGGGAAACAAACGCGTAAACGAACTGAAAGACGTGCTGATTATAGACCACCATCAAACCGAAGGAGTTTCCAAAACGCAAGTAAACCCGCTATTGGACGGGATTGACGGCGGGACGGAATTGAGCGCTGCCGGGGCGGCCTATTGCGTATTCAAAAATGATGTTGACGTTGCGATTGTCGGGGCAGTGGGAGATATGCAGCATCCGCTAACCGGAATGAACCGATGGGTGCTGGAACAGGGGGTTGGCGAACGTAAAATCGCCATTGAAAATGACCTTGGGTTTTACGGAAGGTTTTCCCGTCCGCTTTACCAATTCCTTTTGTACTCAGACGACCCATTTGTCCCTGGGATTTCCTATAATGAGGACGGAACGAACCGGCTGTTGAACGAACTTGGGCTGGCTGATGGCGGGAACAGAAATGCAGTCTACGGGGATTTGAAAGAAGGGGAAAAGAAAAAGCTTATTTCTGCCTTGGCAGACATTCTTCTCAACTATAATATGATTGAAAAAACAGAAGCATTAATCGGAGAATCTTATGTTTTCAAGAATAGGAGGCGGGGAAGCGAAACCTATGAGGCAAACGAATTTTCCACATTGCTGAATGCTTGCGGAAGGCATGGAAAGGCGGAAATAGGCGTCGGAGTTTGCATGGGTGACGAAACCCATAGCCTGGAAGCGCATGCTTTGCTCCAATACCATAGGAAGAAAATAAAGGAAGGGATTGAATTTGCGCAGAAAAACATCCAGGATTTTGGAAAATTCTATTTCTTGGACGGACGCGGGATAATTGACGAAGGAATAATCGGGATTGTTTGCGGGATGGCAATTTCCCCGATGGCAAAAAAGCCGATTTTAGGATTTTCATTGGGGGAAAGCAATGATTTGAAATTTTCTTCCCGCGGGACAAAGATGCTGATTGCAAAAGGATTGAATTTAGGAATGGCAATAAAGGAAACAATTGCGGAAATTGGCTCGGGGGCCGGGGGAGGACATAGGATTGCCGCCGGAGCGTCGATTCCAAAAGAGAAGCTGAATGAATTTCTGCTAGGGATGGGAAAAAGAATAGACGTAAAATAGCCAGGCGGGCAACAATGATAACAAAAAACTTAGACAAACGCCGTAACTAATGCAGGCAAAAAAACAAGGTTTAAATATACTGATTTTTCATAAGCAAACCGATGAAACCGCTAGTTGTAAACGTATATTCGCACAGCCGAACTGCCATTAGGCAAGAAATGACGAAAATGCGGATGCCTGCATTAGCTCAAGCAGAAAGATTACCAGTTCAATGCAGAACGGCCAATAAGCGAACTAGAACGTGTGCTGAGCATAAGCCGGAATCAGAATTGAGGGAGTTAACAGCGCACACCAGCCATATACAAACAGAACAGGAATTGCAAAAAAGGATGGTAAACAAAAGGTTCAAGAGGCCATGGGCTAGAAAGTGCTACAATTGGTGGCCAAACTGGATACCAACACTACGGCTGCAGCTTTACCTGCAACGGATGGCTGAATCTTTTCTCACTAGAGCAATGGAACACTATTTCACAAGCGCAACCCCAAGCACGGGAAATACAAGAAACAAAGGGGACAGATTGCTTGAAAGCGAAACTGCGATGTTCGCAGCATTCTCGCATACTTTTTCATCCAAAAACAGAGAAGGAAATGATGTTTCAATTTCTTTTGTTCCGCACAGGATAACTGGAAAAGGCGGAAACGAGCGAATTGACGAAAATGAACACTCACACGGAAAAAACATTCACGGATACGGAATTTCTGTTTTTGTAAATTATTCCGGAACTGCGAACTCCAACTCGAACGCAAACCCGGCCCAAACAATTGGCCAGGCTTCGGAAACAGAATATTCATCCGCAACAACTACCTCGACAACAGCCAATGCGAATGCAATTGAACTTTCAGCAGGAATCCAAAAGCTTCTTGCAAAAGAAATTGCGGCAGGCATTGAATCTGCACGAACAGCAGGAACGGCGCCATCAGCACAAACTACCCCAGAGATAGAATTTCCAACAATTATTGAATTCAACCCTTCCCCGAGATTGGAAAATAGTAATTCTGCATCGCAAACAACAAACGCAAATAATAATGCTGCATCCGCCCCACAAACAAAAAATCCATCCACAATTTCCGTTTCTTCTTTCGATTCTTCCGCGTCTTCCCTTTCCGCTCAATTATTGCTTGCCCAATATTCTTCCGTCCCGCTTTTCACAATCGCATTGACTCCGGATAATTTCGAGCCTGATTTTTCTTCAATTCCGAATGTTTCGGCACAAGCACAACCGGCAATAATTAATTTCGCTTCATCGCAGGCAAATGCAACGAACGTCATGGCAAATCTGCAGCAAGCCTCAGTTTCACAAACCAGCTCACCTGAATCAGAAAATATTCCCGCCCCTTCAAGCCCGCAGGGGATTTCAATCCAATTGCAGGATTCAAATTACGTAAAAGGAAGGATGGCAAACAACAATCCAAAAGCGAAAGGAGAGATGACCTATTTCTTTGCAAAGGGAAGGGCGAGGGTTCCGCCATTGATGCACGACCCGACGGCACCGACTGAATAATAAAATGATAAAAAAATAAAATAGAAATTTCTTTTTTCCAACCTATTCCAGAATCAGCACGGCAGCAGCGATTACCGAGGTCCATTTCCCGTTCTTGTCAACACGGGCGGATTGGGTAACATTCGTTGAACGCACAATCTTCTTGCTCATCTTGAAATACTTCTCGCGTTGGTTCCAATCCGTCTCAGGGTCGAATTCTATCCCAAGCGTGCTTGCGAGCATTGATGCTGCCAAATCCTCGGCGTAATCAGATGCTTTCTTTTCAGTTTGCCCAAATGCATGGTGCTCGCTCAGATACCCGTAGGATTTCTTGTCCGACGGGACTGCGCAGCCAACGGAAGCGACAAGCATGCGATTTGGTTCGTCAGATGAAAGCCGGGACATTACGCAAAAGACAATTTGCCCGTGCTTGAGATGCTTAAGCCCTTCTTTTTTTGAAATTATTTTCGCATTTGGAGGGAATATACTTGAAACAGTTACCAGATTGAAGGGGGCAATGCCCGCGTCGCGCAGAGCAAGCTCGAACGAAGTAAGCTGGTCTTTGCTTTTTCCAACCCCATTCGTAAAAAACACTTTTTTAGGAAGAAAATCCAAATAATCACCGCGAATAGTTCGTGAATAAGTTTTTTAAGCATGCCCGTCAAAATAGTAATGCAATAGAAATAGATTCCGGCCAGAAAAACGGAATACAAAATGATTTTGTGATATCTATGGAACTAAAGAATATTTTACTGCCAGTGCTGGGAGTCGCGTTCTTCCTGATTGCCGCCTATGCGGTCTATCAATATGTGCTCCCATCCTTGGGAAAACACGGGGAAGAAGGAAAGAATGCTGAGATAGAACAACTCTATTTGCAGAGCTTGAACGTCGGAAAAAATGCAAATAATTATTTTTACCAATATCAGGAGGACTTGGCAGGATATAAAATGAGGACAGCGCTTGTCCAAAGCAACGGGCGCCAGATGGCAATATTGGAAACCCCAATAGCAATGAAAAAATTCTACTACCTTGAAAATGATACCATAATGTGCATAACATTTGAAGGCAGGGAAGCTTGCGCATCTTTAAACAACCAGACGGACGTCACCAAATATTCCAAATGGCTTAAGCAGCAGTTCTTTACTGCTAGCGGGATAGATACGCAAAAACAGATGGCAGAATTGCTTATAAAGAAGAACGCGATAACGTTCCTGACGGCATCCAAATCGGAAGTTAATGGGAAGGAATGTGAACGGATAACATTCTCAGTTGATTATGGCAACCTCACACTTGAAGACCTCGTGCTCTTTGGGATAACGAGCAGCAGCCCCCATAAGATTAACGGGGAACTTTGCTATGATACGGAGGCAAATGAGATATATGAAAAATCCTATACCTACAAATATCTTGGGAAGGAAGCCGCGACCAAATTCACATTGATAAGCGCGGACTGGAATTATTCCAAGCCTATCGAAGCGAACGGCAACCTGACCATGGGGGCAATTGATATTTATTTCGATGCTAGCTCAAAGGAAAATGAATTGCTTTCCTGCCTTTCAATAACTGATTCGGAAGAAAAGGACAGATGTGTTTTCTCAATGGCGCTTGGAAACGGGTATTCAACAATATGCGAATATGCCGGAACAAAGGCGGGGATATGCATCCTTAATTTTGCAGCAGCAAGAAAGGACCCGACAATGTGCGCACAGATAGCAGACAGCGCAACAAAAGATGACTGCTACCTGGAAGTGGCCGGGGCAAAGCATGATGCATCCTTGTGTGA
>JBAYGV010000091.1:0-5033 GCA_041666445.1 Candidatus Micrarchaeia archaeon
AGTTTTTATACTTGCTCAACCGATGTTATTATGCTATTTTATTCAGGTGTAATTATGCGCATAGTCATAAAACTGGGCAGTTCACTGCTTACAACCAAAGAAGGCTTGAATAGCGAACGCATCAAACAGCTTGCAGAACAGCTCAACCGCCTCCCCCACGAATTCGTAATCGTCACTTCAGGTGCAATAGCAACCGGTATGCGGAAAATGAACATGAAGCAGAAGCCCCCTGATATCGGGATGCAGCAGGCGCTTGCGGCAATCGGCCAAAGCACATTAATGCGCGAATACGAGGAAGCGTTTGAAGGAAAGAAGATGCTTGCGCAGGTTCTCCTGACAAACTATGATTTCTCGGACAGGATGCGCTACCTTAACGTCCAAACTACGCTCCTAACGCTTATGAAAAAAGGGATAATTCCAATTATCAACGAAAACGACACGGTTACCGTTTGCGACATACGGAAATTGGCATTCCGCGACAATGATTCGCTTGCGGCGCATGTCGCTGTTTCCGTCTATGCCGATTTGCTAATCATACTCACTGACGTTGATGGGCTTTACAATAAAAGTCCGAAAGAAGAAGGCGCAGAACTCATCCGTATAGTAAAAGAAATTACAGACAAGGAGCTTGAAATGTGCTCAGGCTTCAGCATGGTTGGAAGAGGCGGGATGCTTTCAAAGTTGCGGGCAGCGAAGATGGCAACCGAAGCCGGAGTGAAAGTTGCAATAGCAAACGGTTCTGCCGATGGCGCGGTTGCAAAAGTCTTGAATGGGGAACTTGGGACGACCTTTCTCTCGCTTGGAAAAATGAACCCGAAAAAACATTGGATTGCGTTTGCGTCAGAGCCAAAGGGAAAATTATTCATTAATGCCGGGGCGGAAAAGGCAATATTAACAGAAAAAGGCAGCCTGCTTCCGATAGGGGTAACTGATTTTGAAGGCCATTTCGACAAGGGAGACGTTATTGAAATAGTCAATGCCAACGGAAAGGCAATCGCAAAAGGAATTACCAATTATTTTTCGCGTGAAATACCGAAAATAAAAGGATGCTCGGAAGACGAAGTGTTCAATGCGCTTGGCTACGCCTACCGTGAAGCAGTTCCGCGGGCAAGCATGTACGTTCTTGAAAACGGAAAAGATGATGGCGGCAGCAATGCAGAGGGCGGTGCCAGTGGCTGACGTTAAATCCCTAGTCCTTTCAAAGCTCGAAAGGGCAAAAAAAGCATCATTGGTCCTTGCGCAGCTTTCCACCAATGAAAAAAATGCAATTCTTATGAAAATGGCTGATGCATTGGAAAAAAATGAGGGGGAGATACTGGCAGCAAACGCGTTGGACCTCAAATCCCTAAAAGTTCCTGAAAGCATGAAAGACCGGCTCATGCTTAACAGCTCAAGATTGAAAGCAATTGCTTCCGATGTCCGCAGCGTGGCATTGCTTCCTGATCCAATTGGCGAAAAAGAAGGGAAGGAGATGAAAAACGGATTGCGCATAGCAAAGGTCCGTGTTCCTTTTGGGGTAATCGGAGTTATTTACGAATCCAGGCCAAACGTTACTGCCGATGTCGCATCCCTGTGCATAAAAAGCGGGAACGCATGCGTGTTACGCGGAAGCGCGTCAGCATTGAATTCAAACCGTGCAATTGCAAAAGCAATTTCATCAGCAGTTCCTGAAGGGGCAGTTGAACTTATTGATACCGAAGACCGTTCTGCAGTGGACGTCCTCATGAACGCGCGCGGCTATTTGGACATCATCATTCCAAGGGGAGGAAAAGAGCTGATAAGCCACGTGGTTGGCAATTCCAAAGTTCCGGTAATTGAAACTGGCGAGGGCAATTGCCATATTTTCGTTGATGAGTCCGCAGATTTGGGAATGGCAGAACGGATAATAATAAATGCGAAATGCCAGCGTCCGAGCGTTTGCAATGCTGCTGAAAAAGTTCTGGTGCACGAGCGAATTGCGGGAGAGTTCCTTCCCATACTCGGGAAAAAGCTGAAGGAAAACGGTGTCGAGCTGCGGATTTGCGAAAAGTCTGCGAAGATATTGGGGGATGTCAAAGTTCCGTTCATTCTGGCAACTGGACAGGATTGGGGAACAGAATACCTCGATTTAATAATCGGGATAAAAATAGTGGGGGATGTCGATGAAGCTATTTCCCATATTAATAAGTACAATACTAAGCATACTGAGGCAATAATAACCAAGAGCGATGCGAATGCAAAAAAGTTCGTTGCGTTAGTTGATGCGGCTGCAATAATGGTTAATGCGTCTACAAGGTTTACTGATGGCGGGCAGTTCGGCATGGGCGCCGAAATAGGCATAAGCACGCAAAAAATGCATGCGCGCGGGCCCATGGGATTGCGCGAACTTACTACCTACAAATATATTGTAAATGGGAACGGGCAAATCAGGAGTTAGTGGGTCGATAATGTTGAAACGATAGTTTTGTTTTTGTATTGGAATTTCTAAATTCCAATGCGCAATTATTTTCCGTTGAAAATAATGCGCATTAACGGCCATAATGCCGTTAATTGCGCACAAAATTTATGAAATTTTGTACTGGTGATTGATTTATGGTTCGTGAAAAAATTTCAATAATCGGGGGAGGAAGATTGGGTTCAGCATTGGCAGTTTCAATTGCAAAACGCCATAAAGTTGTTGTTTCAGACCCGAAATCCGACCATTTGCATGAACTTTCAAAACGAAGCAGGAACATTAGCACCTGCCTAGTAAATCGCGAAGCGGTTGATGTTTCTGCCATGGTTATAATCGCAGTAAAGCCGGCGTCGATTCAGGATACAATCGATTCCATCAAGCCGTCCATTGCAAGCAAATTGGTAATCTCATGCGCTGCAGGGACTCCTCTTGCGAAACTTGAAGCAGCAGGGGCGCCAAAAACAATTCGTGTCATGCCAAACATCTGCTCCGAGGTGGAAGAAGGTGTTTTCGCTTACTCTCTAGGTGCAGGTGCAACTTCGGATGACGAGTGCCATTTCCTGGATATTTTTTCACCGCTTGGAAAATGCGTCAAGGTAGAAGAAAAGGATATCAACGCCATTACTGCTGCATCTGGTTCAGGCCCCGCATTTTTTGCCTATTTTGCAAAAGCAATTTACAGTGCGGCACTGGAAGGCGGGCTTGATGAGGAAAAATCTAAGTTCGTTGTTGCTCAGACTCTGGTCGGGACAGGAAAACTTCTTCTTAGCGGAAAAGGATTCGATGAAATAATTTCCAAGGTTGCTTCCCCCGGCGGAACTACCGAAGCAGGATTGAAGCATCTGGACTCAAAGGAAGTTCCCCAGGAAATAAAAAGCGCTATTTCTGAGGCAATAAGAAAAGCAAAAGAAATGGAAAGCGTGAAGTAGGCAGCGTTTATTCCTTATCGTTCACGCGTTTATTTGCAAACATGGGTTGCAACTTCGCATACTTCTCCGGATGGGCAGTCCCTGTCCACGTTGCACATCCCAAGCTGGGGTTTGCAAGAGCTGCTGGTTTTTTCACATATCTCCCAGGCTTGGCAGTCAACATTGGAGCCGCACAGCCCCCCTCTTGCAGTGCATACATGGTCGCTTGAGCAGTATTGCCATGCAGAGCACGCATTGTCCTGCTCGCAGAATCCGGATTTTGGCACGCATTTCCTCAATGAAGTGTCGCATCTTTGCCAAGCCGCATCGCAGTCTTCGTCATTTCCGCAGAACCCTGTTTTTGCAGTGCAATAATTGGATTTTGTGTCGCAGGTTTGCCAAGTTTTGCAGTCCCCGTCGAAATTGCACCTTCCATCAATTACATAGCATTTCTTGGCTTTTTCATCGCAGTACTCCCAGCCGTTGCAATCAAAATTTGTGGTGCACAAGCCTGGCTTTGGCCTGCATTTATGATAGGTCGCATCGCACCGTTCGCTGAGCGGGTCGCACTCGTTATCGCTGTCGCAGAATCCTGCCATTGCCTTGCAAACATTGTCTGACAGTACACAAGCCTGCCATGCCCCGCAGTTGGCGTCAACATCGCATTTTCCCTCTTGGTATTTGCAGACATGTTCCTTTGCATCGCAAACCTGGAGCGTCGTATTTCCGCAGTCCGCTACCGTTTCGCAATAGCCATCCTTTATCGCGCAAGTCTTGTTGTCTTTGTTGCAGTATTGCCATGCCTTGCAGTTTTTGTCGCTTGAGCAGCCGCTTTGGGTGCATCCTGCCAACAATAAAGCAATTACAAATATCCCTGAAAATAACAATAGCGTGCTGGTTTTCATATCTATCCCTTCCCAGTTAATTCTTGGTTTGTTTGTAATTTGCAAACAAAGCAATTTAAATTGATTTTTTTGTCGGGCTTATATCCTCCCAATTATCTTTTCCAAAGCCTTAAGGTTTTTTACATCATAATGCGCAACTGTTTTTCCTTTCGAATAACCGCCGCGCCTTACCCGTATAGTTATTAATCCGGCTTTTTTGGCAGGTGCAATATCCGCATCTTCCCTATTGCCAACCATTATGCATTCTTTAGGCGTTGCGCCAACTGATTTTACTGCCCTGGCGAAAAAATGCTCGCTTTTGCGTTCGCCCATCTCTTCGGATACGAAAACCTCTTCAAAATACATTTCAATTCCCATTCTTATGAGCTTGTCCCATTGCTTTACCGCATCGCCGTTGCTTGCGACATATAATTTATAGCCCCGTTCCCGTAATCTTAAAAGGAGCCTTGGGACTTCCGGATAGGGGCTTATGCTTGATTTGGTGTTATGGTAAGCAGCAACCGCCGCCGCAATAAACCGTGATGGCCGTTTTATTTTCAATTCCCCGCACAATTCGTCGAATAAGTTCGGATAATTGGAGCCTTTTTTGCCGATTATTTTCATCAATCTTTCGTGGAGAATTTCATACTTTTCATCAACACCCTGTTCAATCATAGCTTCCAATGCCTTTTTCCTTGCAAGCTCGACGAATTCGCTGGTTGGGAAAAGCGTATCGTCAATGTCGAAAAAGATGGATTTGATCATAACTAATAAAATGGCGGTTAGGATTAAATAGATTATACCTGC
>JBAYGV010000092.1:0-4996 GCA_041666445.1 Candidatus Micrarchaeia archaeon
CATCTGTTCCGTATTGAAAGGAATAGAAAATTTGGAAAAGCCGTCGCAGTCCGAATCCGACCTTCTCATAAGAAGGCGGGCAAATCCAAACCAGCGGCTGACCTGCCAGTTGAAAATAATAAAAGGGGAAGCAGTTATTGAATACTAATTCTGTGCTCCGCAGTCTAGTTTAATCCCATCGACAATTCATTTGCTTACAATTACCTTTCCAATCATGCTCGGATGCAGCGTGCAAATATATTCGAAAGTTCCTTCCTGATTGAAGGTTACATTTGACCAGCTCCCCTGCGAAATCGCTCCCGTATTGAAATTCCCAGTGCTTGTAGCAGTGTGCGGCATAATATCATTGTTCCTCCAGGTTACTGTGTCTCCTACACGTATTTGTATTTCCCTAGGTACGAATGTCCCGTTTTCTATGCTTACTTCATAGGAAGTTGCAGTATGCATATCTGAATCTTTTTGCACAGTGAACGTTATTATTTTCATTATTTTTGGGTTGTAGGGAGTATTGTCATTATGCCTTATTTCAACTTTCAAAGTATGCACTCCAAGACCGACATTTTCAAAAGTATATCCTTTCTTTTCAGTTGTTATCTCCTTTGAGCTGTCAAGCGCGAAATATAAATGCCCTTCGCCCGGGACGTTTTTCATGGCAGGGGTTCTCAGCAAAATGTTTGAAGTTTCAACGAGCACAGCAACATTCACTGATGTGCCGTTTGTCTGTATCTTCTCCCCATCTGTCGGGCTTATCAGCTGCAAGCTCGGGTATTTTATCTGCGTTGCAGAATTTTGGTCATTTGGGCCGATTGTAACCTGGTAAATAGGTTCTCCTCCGAAATTTATGCAGCCAACGGCCAGCATTCCGACAACCAATAGGGCAAAAATCGCAATTTTAAAATTATTCATATCCGCCACCTTGTGTTAGTACTAATCGCGTTACGCAAATTAGATTTTAAACCGTTCCTTTCCCAGTTAAGCGTGATGGTCGGTTCGGTTCATGCTGTTATTTTTGATTTCGACGGGGTAATCTCCCGCACCGAGCCTTTGCACTATCGTTCATTCAACGAAACCGTCTCCAAGCTTGGCATCCATCTCCCGCGCAAGCGCTGGCTTTCGTTTACCGGAAGAGGTGCGCACTATATAATGGAAACGGTTTTCCGGGAAAATGGCATCAATGAAGATATAGATGAATGGGTGTTCAGGAGAAGAAAATTATTCCTCCATTATGCGCTTACGAAGCCGTTGTTTGCAGTTCGCGGGCTTAGGCAGTTTCTTCCAAAACTCCACAAGATGAATATTTACACAGGAATCGCATCCGGAAGCAAGAGAGAAGTGGTGGTGCCCATTCTTAATCGGCTTGGGCTAAGGAATGAGTTCTGCGCAATAATCGGCTCAGAGGATTTCAGGAACAAGAAGCCGCATCCAGAAGCATTCCTAACCGCGGCAGAAGCGCTTGGCATACGGCCGGAAAATTGCCTTGTTTTTGAAGACTCGGAAAGCGGAATAAAAGCTGCAATTTTAGCAGGCATGCGCACCTATTGCGTTGCTACTGCTGCCAATGCCAAAGAGCTAGGGTTAAAATACAATGTTCCGTTAATTAAGGATTATACTAAGTTCCCAATTTCCGTTCTGTTGTAGGGAATTTTTCAAAAATACAGCGCGGAAGGTGAATACTTTGATAAAACTTGAATTGGACAGGAAGAAGAATACTATTTGCGTAAAGGAGCCGGAAAACGTATCGTCATTGCAGAACGGGTTTTACGGAACAATGAAAAAGGGCATTATTTACCTCAAGCCAGAGGAAGTGCTCTACATAATGGACATAAGGAATGGCAAGGCGTATGATGAGAATGGGAACACGCATACGTTCAATGACATTGCATCTCTTTTTTTGGGTAACAAGAAAATTCTTGCCCGCTACTTGACTTACAAGGACTGGAGGGACAAGGGGCTGGTTTTGCGCGACATGGACGAGGCAGAAGGCTGCTATGACCGCATCCATCCGAAGCAATACAAGAAATCCCAGTTCAAGCTTGATTCCTATTCCATAGACGGATTATTCTTCCACGGGGATATTCAAACTGTCCTTGATGACGAAGTTTCTGCAAAAGACCTTTATGAAAAATACTGGCTTGGGCAGTTCGGGACGTATAAAGCTGCGCACCGCGGCAAAATTGGGAAATTGGACATTTACGAGACAATTTATCTGATGAAGCACGGTGGCTTGAGATTGAAGAATGCAAAGTCTGATGAAGTCATTAAGGTAGCAAATGAGCGAATAAAATATTTCGATGACATGTATTCTGTTTACGAAGACTGGCGCTCGCGGGGCTATGTAATCAAGACTGGATTCAAGTTTGGAACTCATTTCCGTTTATACTTTCCAGGTGCATCCCCTGTCCGCGAAGGCGATGAATGGATGCACTCCCGCCACGTAATCCACGTTTTCTCACGGAAAAGCAAGATGCTCATTTCCGAATGGGCTCGTGCAATAAGGGTTGCCCATTCAGTAAAGAAAACATTCATTCTCGCAATCCCGGGAAAAACGCTCGAAATAAAAATAAATAAAAAGAAGCCAAGGCTCGATTTCCTTCTCTATCATAGGAAGCGGGATGGGATTGAAACCCCGAAAGACGGAAAGCCAAAATACCTGATGCTTTCGCTTACCGAGGACGAATATATTGGAGGTGAAGAGCTGGCAGAAGCGTTATTCGAGTGCAAGCACTATGGGCTTGAAATGATAACTGCAATTTCAGACAGGGAGAGCAGCGTTACCTATTATGCAGTGAAACGGGTTGAACTGCCGGGAAGTGAGTATGATTATTTCGAGATTGAGTGGGTGCAGCCTTAGCAGCACCCACAACCCACCAAATTCTGATGAATTTGTTGGTCGAGTGGGTTTAGCCTTAATTGGCTTCACCCACAGCCCTCGCAAATCTTCAATTTGCTCGGTTGAATGGGTGCAGCCTTAGCTGGCAAATAATTAATTAAAGTAAGGAATGTGTTTATTTTCTTTTTAACCAGAGTCGCATCCGTGTTCAAAACATTGATTTTGAATACGGGCGATTCATCCCGAATCGCAGCCGCCCCAGCCGCACGAATAACAGACCTTACACCCTTCCTGGAAAACAAGATTAGACTCACAAGCCGGGCAAACTCCTTTCTTTATTTTTTCATTGTCTGACATATCCGCACCAGCAGTTTTTAGTGCGGCTAGGTTTAAATATCTTGTTTTCACAGTCGTTAAGTAAATTACGCATAATTAATAAAATACCACACTAAAAACTCCCGCCCGCACCAGCCCACGACAACCCGCCGCCCGAACCACCGATATTTAAAAATTCAATCTGAGTAGCATTCTCCATGTGCAACCTATACCTCGAAGGAACAAGGGCTATTTTAGACATGGCCAAATGCCCATACGAATTCGCTTCACCGGAATTTTTGAACCTCCACATAAAGGACTTGGTGACCATCGAGTCTCCGATAAAAACAATCCGCTATGAGGAAGAAGTCGTAATCGAGTTGGATGAAGCAAAGACATCGATTCTTACAGAATATGCAGGCGTAGTCCGCCAGATCGAGCAGCTTCTTTTGCGCGAAGACATTTACGGCATGAAGCAGGACCCGCAATATGATAACCGAAGGATGAAAATAAGGAAATTTTACGAATATGCGTTCATGAACCCGCTGATGGCCGGAAGAGAATTGGAAGAGCACAAGGAAGAGCTTCCGGAAAAATCCATATTCATGCCGGGCTACCAGAAATTCCGAGCATGGGTAAACGGCATTATCAAGAGATTCACAGAAACGCAGTTGTACAAGCTTGTTGAAAAGACCGGAGATTTCCGTGCAGCATTCCTAAGCATGATTGGTTTGAAGAGCCTCTATTTCGTTTCCTCCATACTTCTTGAGCTTCCCCCTAACGCAAAGCCAGTGCAGGCTCCAGATGCGAAGTATTCCTTGCAATTCGGGACCGAGGTCCAAATTTATGAAATTCCTGGTGCAGAGGCATTCCTCTACGTCCAAAAAAACGCCACGCTTGATGCCATAAGCGACCCGCTCAAAAAGCTCCTGAAAAGCATCATCACCGACCAGATGAAGGAAAAATTTGAAAATCAGGATTACAACATATTAATGGATATAAAAACCAGGGAATACCGCCAGTGGTTCCTTGACCAGGCCGTCATGGCCGGAATCCCAATTACTCCGCACGAAGCGCTTGTAATGGGAAGGGAAGCCGCGTCCTGGGTTGTTGGCCTTGGCTCTCCAATCGAAAGCCTGTCCCTTGACCGTGAAAACATTACTGATATTTACATCGATGCAGAAAATTCACCGCTTTACATTGAGCATGCAAAATACGGGATTTGCCATACCCTGTTCAGGTATAACCGCGATTTGCTTGAACATGCGTTCAAGAATGCTGTTTACACTTTGAAAGGCAGTAGAAAGTTTGATGAAACCAGCCCAATCGTTGACGTAGTCTTGAAAAGGCTATCCATGCGATGCCACCTCCAAAGGCCGCCGGCAACGTTTGATGAGCTTCAAGGCGCATTGAGAATAATGAAAGAGCAGCCATTTACTTACGTTCAATATTTGCTCTATAAATCAATGACTCCGTTCTTTGCAGGCTATGATGATGTAATGGTAAGCTTAGGTTCAAGCGAAGCAGTTCTTGGTGTAAAAGGCGTTGGTAAAACCGCGTTCACTGCTGCAAAAATCGCAGCAATCGGGACAACCAGAAGAATCATTCCAATTCAGGATATTGAGGAAATTCCGGTTTTAGCGTTCAGGAAACGAGGATTCCACATTGGCGCAGCCCGTGTCCAGAGCTCCGACCGCGAAGAATCTACAACAAAAGAATTAGACCTAGTAACCATGGCAAACGCTCTTTTGAGGATGGGCGATGCCGCGCTTATCATCAACGAAGTCCGTTCGCGCATTGCAGTTCAGGGTATAATCAATCTGTTGAACACCCAGCCCGGTGTGTTCCTGC
>JBAYGV010000093.1:0-4953 GCA_041666445.1 Candidatus Micrarchaeia archaeon
CATATATCTGTTCAAGGATGACTAGCCTTATTTTATTGTCTAGCGCAGTGTAAAGCAAAACAATGCCAGCGGCCACTCCCAAAACCGCCCCTATGGATTCCATATTAGTTGTGAAAAGATTTATTGTTCCAAAAAAGTCAAATGTTCCGCTTACTTTTGGAGAGTACATTATTGCAATGGCAATTCCCACGATAAGGAACACCGCGCCGGAAAGCCCATCGCTTTTCCATCTTACGGTCTGTTTCCCAACTGCCTTCTTTATCACGTCATTCCTATTTGCAGGATTGTTCCTGGTCTTGAAAAATGCATACCCTACAGTAATTGCAAAATAGGCTGCCAGCACTATGACAATAGTTATTCCAATGCCTGCGCCGAGCGCAATGTAGTAATTTCCAACCAGGCCGGTCAATAAGTTTGTTATCGCGATTGTAGGCCCGAAAAACCAGAGGTCAACAGATTTTATTTTTACTTCTGGCTGGTAAATCCCCGCAGCTACATTATCGGGTGTTTCTTTAGAATTTAACCCATAATACAGAATCGCGCTTTTTTCTGAAAGAGGCTTGAACGTCATCCACTGCCCAGTCTGCTCTCCGGAATTCGGAAGCTGCACTATCTGCGTCTGGTCCGTTGTTCCATTCATGGAATTTTGGACAAGAACTTCTTCAAATAGCGGCTTTCCAGAATTTTTTTCTCTTGATTCTATTTTTACAAATGAGCGGTATTGATAATCCTCGGGATAGGCATCATAATTTCCAAGCTCATTCAGGATTGTGCGTATATGCATTAGCGAATTTCCATTCTGTTCGCAAATTCCGAACAATTCCGGCCTTGCCAGCGGGTTTGCGTTCATCGAGGCAACCTTCTGCTGGAGCGCAATGAGCTTTTCAGCTATGAATTTCTTTTTCTCGTTTGATGTATTCTTCATCTTTGGCATTTCATTCTTTATGCTTTGTATGAGGTCGTAGGCATCGCTGTTGTCATTTGCATACTGAAGGACGAACTCCCCTACAATTTCAGGATTTTCGCTTGCCGCAACACTGCATTTCTGCGATGCGGACGAGCATATCCTTATGCATCCTGCCGAATCCAAACATCCAAGCCGGTTGCTTATTCCCAGATTCTGGCTGCAGGAATCGTCTGCAATTTCTTTTTCGCTTATGAATGCTTCAAATTCCGAATCTATTTTGTCTGCGCGCTGCTGGTCAATATCATTATAACTATTGAAAACTATTTTCTTGTTTGGTATGGCAAAGAAATAGCGCTGCAGCGTTACATTTAGGCCGTCTACTCTATTCGGTGAGAAGGTGTAAAAGTCGTATTCTTCAGCACCATCATTATTTACGTCGAATCTTTCAACGCTGGCTGCCTTCTCCTTTTTGCCTTGGGATACCGCTTTTTCGCTTATGCATCCCGCAGTGAGCAATAGGAGAGCCAGCAGGGTTATAACTGCCGCATTCCGCATAAACCGATTTATTGTTTATATGTTTTAAAGCTTTACTTCGTTAGTTTTTTCGTGAAAATCGCTTCCCTGCTTGCAAATGTAATTTCTTCCATAGCTCCTAGCCCGAAAGAGGTGAAAGAGGAGAGCGATTTTGCAGCCGGCCTGGTTTCGAAAATTTCGCAGTTCGTCCCGGATGGCGCAAAAGTTGCGGTCATGGGCTCGATTGCAAAAGGCACTTTTCTTCGTGATTCAAAGGACATTGACATTTTCATTCTATTGCCAAAAACTACGGAACGTTCGGAATTCGAGAAAATCGCCCGCGACGCAGCATTGGTTGCGTTTCCAGACGCAAAAAAAGAAATCAAATACGCCGAGCACCCCTATGTCCGCGTCTTTTCAGAAGGCAGGCAGATAGATCTCGTTCCCGCCTACCTGATAGAAAAGATAAGCGAAAAGATGAGCTCTGTCGACCGTTCGGTTCTTCATACGAAATATATTTTGAAAAAACTCGGAGCTGGCGCGGCTGGAAAAAAATCGCAAGTCCTGCTGCTCAAGAAGTTCATGAAGGCAAATGGGATTTATGGCGCGGAAATAAAAGTCCTTGGGTTTTCCGGCTACCTTTGCGAGCTGCTGGTTTTGAAGTATGGCAGCTTTGTTTCTGTTCTTAAGGCGGCATCCAAATGGAAAGAGCCGGTTTTTGTGGATATCGAGCAGTATTACCAGAAACAAAAGAAAGAGAAAAAAGCAAAATCCGATGAAATGGAAAAATTAATCGCGCGGTTCGATGCCCCGCTAATCATAATCGATCCGGTAGACGAAAATCGAAACGTTTCAGCCGCAGTTTCCAAGGAGAATTTCAAGCGCTTCATTTCTCTCTCGAAAATGTTCGTGAAAAAGCCATCCGAGAAATTCTTTTTTTCAGTCCCGCAATCATTTGACGAGAAGCTGGAAAAGCTCGGGGTGGTTCGGAAAGGAAAGGGGTCTCATTACTTAATTTCAATCAAGCGCCAGGATATCGTTGATGATATACTTTGGGGCCAGCTGAGAAAGCTCGATTGTGCGTTAGTTTCATTTTTGGGGAAGCAGGAGTTTGAAGTGACTGGCTGCATGGCAGATGCCAATGATAAGGAATGCAGAATCGCAATTTCGTTCGCAAAAGAAGCGCTCCCATCAACCCGTTTGCTGAAAGGCCCGGAGCTGAAGCTTGTGAAAAACGTCAAGGAGTTCAGGAAGGCGCACAAGAAGGGAAAATTCCTAGTCAAGAAGAAGCGGGTTTATGCTATTGTGAAACGAAAACTGGTTTTTGCAAAGGATGCGATTGAAGAGTTTTTTGACAATTCAATACTGCCGAGCCATTTGAATGATAAGAAAGGGATGAAAGTTGAGAAAATCTAGTGTTTCTGGCTTTGCGATGGCCTGCAAAGAGGAGGGCGTCTTTCTCTGAATAGCGCTCGATACCTTTCTTCTGCCGCTGTCCTATGGCCAGTTGGATTACTGTCCTGTTTTTGGATATCTGGCCCTCTTTCCTGTTCTGGAATCTGCTTTCTCAAAAATGCATCCAAATAAGGGTGTTTCGATCCAGCTGCCGCATGCTTTTTTGCTGCAACCAGAAAGGCAGTAGGGGTCCCGTCTTTTTTGTAAAGAATACCCATGGCTATCGCAATAACTTCGTAAGCAATAAATAAAAGTACACTAGTTTTCCTGTTTCAAATGCAAAAGGTAAGTATATTAAAATTCCCTTCCAACTATGCTCATGAAGCACACTATTTCTACTCTAGGAAGCCATTCTGCGCTCGACGTATGCGATGGCGCGAAAAAGGAAGGGTTCGATACCCTTGTTGCTGCCCAAAAAGGCCGGGAAAAGACCTATCTCCTGCATTATAAAAGCAGGAAGCGGGAGAAAAAAGAAATCGGAGTAGTTGATGAAGTCCTTCTCCTGAACAAGTTTTCAGAAATCACCAACCCGGACAAAATCGAATTCATGAAAAAAAGGAACTGCATTTTCGTCCCGAACCGCTCTTTTTCAGTCTATGTTGGCTATGATGCGATTGAAAATAAATTTCCAATCCCGATATTCGGAAACAAAAAACTATTAAGGGCAGAAGAGCGGGACGAAGGCAAGAACCAATATTACCTGATGGAAAAGGCAGGAATCCGTTTTCCGAAAACTATTCCATCCCCAGATAATATTGACCGCTTATCAATAATAAAAGTCAGCGAGGCAAAGCGTTCCTATGAACGGGCATTCTTCCTTGCAAGCGACCCGGATGAGTATGAAGAGAAAGCAAACGAATTGCTTGAATCCGGACGGATTACTAAAGAAGGCCTGCAAAAGGCAAGGATAGAAGAATTCGTAATTGGCGCGCAATTCAACCTTAATTTCTTTTATTCGCCAATTCATGAGGAATTGGAATTGCTTGGCCTGGACACAAGAAGGCAGACCAACCTAGACGGATTATTGAGGATGCCGGCAGATGTCCAATTGGAAGCATTGGAATCTATGGTTCCGAGAAACATTGAAGTTGGCCATATTGCATGCACGATGCGCGAATCATTATTGGAGCAGGCATTTGATTTGGGCGAGCGTTTCGTTGCCGCAGTCCAGAAAGAATACCGGGATGGATTAATTGGGCCTTTCGCTTTGCAATGCGCAATAACCGAAGAGGACGGGAAAGAAGATTTCGTCTGTTTTGATGTTTCGTTCAGGATGCCCGGTTCTCCGGGAACGCGTTTCACTCCCTATTCCGAATATTTGTTCCGCGAGAGCGTTTCGTTCGGGAGAAGGATAGCGATTGAAGTAAAGGAAGCGGAAAAGAAAAAATTGGTTGAAAAGATTACTACTTAATCAAATAAAAAATAGAAAAGATAACTGCAATAAAGCTACGCAACCGGCCGATTCACCAGGAAATCTCCCAGCATTTTCACTGCTTTTCTTGGCCGATTTACATTCATCGATATGAAGCAGTTGGAAACGTCATCGGAAATCATGTTTGCGTTTTCCACCAAAATCCGTTGTTTTGCAAGTATTTCGGTTATCTTGCCAACGCAATTTTCACATTTTGGGTATTTGAGAATCAATGAATCTGATCCGCTTATCAAATAGCCATTTTCGCAAAGGACTTTTTCCGCCTTTTCTACATTTTTGACAGTTATCGCTATTATTGCCTTGCCCGAGCAAATGTCGACGTTGACTCCTTCAATGTTTATCCTTGATTTTCCCAATATGTAGGTGATATCCGATAGCAATCCTATGCGGTCATCTGAAATTACTGTTATTGTCTTCATAGCAACACCTTTTTTTCTAGATTTTTGTTTCATATTCTTCAATTGCAACTGCGGTTTTTGAAACCCTCAAGCGGCTTTGCTTAGATTTTCCTTGCAACATCCGCGCTTATCGAGTCCAGGCTCGAAAACAGTTCAAACGTGTAGTCTTGATTTGCCAGCAAAGCCCTTACCTTTGCCTTGTTGAGCATTTTCAACAGCCTTAATTTGGATTCCCTTTCCAATGAAAG